>CAZQTQ010000436.1:2635-4188 GCA_964596025.1 uncultured Rickettsiales bacterium | reverse complement strand
CCGTGTCCTTGGGCCTCGAGAACAAGCTCCGCCTGGCCGAGCTGGCCCAGCGAGCGGGGCTCTTGGTGCCGAAGCAAGGGAGGGTCGATCGGGCTGGCGAACAGCGCTACGCCGATCTCGTGGCGACCTGGGGAGCCGGCTTTGTCGCCCAGAGCCCTCGCGGTTTCGCAGGCAGCAAGACTTGGCGCATCGAGCACGAAGCGCAGTGGACCGCCCTGAAGCCCGTCCTGGGCCACCGATCGGCCCGGTTCTCGTCCTTTGTCAAAGGGGTACCCGGCACCGTCAATGCGGTGGTCGATCGGCTGGGGACAGTCGTCGTGACCTCTCCCATCGCCCAGCTCACCGGCGTCCCCTGGCTTACCCGCCACCCCCTCGGCTCCTGTGGCAACGACTTCACCTGGCGACAGCACCCGGATCCAGGCGATGCGCCGGCGCAGATGGCCGAGGCCCTGGGCCCCGTCCTCGCCGAAGAGGGCTTTGTCGGTCACTTCGGACTCGACTTCGTAGCGGCAGAAGACCGCTGCCTTCTGATTGAGGTCAATCCCCGACTGACCGCCTCCTTCGCGGTCTACTCGGCCTGGCGGCCAGTCCTTCTCGAAGCGCACCTGGCCGCCGTCGCGGGGACCCGCCTGGAGGCGCGGCGGCTCGAGCCGTTCGAAGGCGGCCAGTGCATCGCACACAACCTGAACGACGACTCGGCAGCCCCGGTGAAAGCCGGGCCGGAGGAGCCCCTTCTCCCGGCGGATCTCGCACCGGGGACGACGGCGGTCTGGCCCGCACCCGGTCCCGTCCAGGCCGACGGCACCCGCGGGCGGCAGGTCTTCCGAGGCCCCGGAATCAACGCCGAAGGCCGCTGGCTTCCATCGTGGCGACCGGACTCGCCCCAGCCCGTGGACCTCTCCTCACAAATCTGATTGTCTATCGATCCATGAACGACACTCCCCTGGCCGGCGTCCCGGCCCTCGCCCTCGGCGCCGGTTTCGGCACCCGCCTCTTGCCCCTGACGGAGCACTTGGCCAAGCCCGCCGTTCCCCTGCTCGGCCGCCCGCTCATCGGCCATCCCCTGATTCACCTCTACGCCGCCGGCTGCACCGAGGTGCACGTCAACGCTCACCACCAAGCCGAACGCCTGATCACCACCCTGGACGCCTGGGTGCAGCGCCGACTCTTGCGCATGCGGCTGCATTGGTCCGTCGAGCGGCCAGCGATCCTGGGAACCGGCGGCGCCATCCGCCTCTTGGAGTCCGCCCTCTGCGAGAGCGGCGGTCCCCTGCTGCTCCTCAACGGGGACTCGGTCTTAGGTATGGATCTGCCCGCCTTGTGGGAAGCTCATCAGAGACACCGCGAACTAGGTGCGGTAGCCACCCTGCTGTGTGTGCCCCGTCCCGACGCTGCCCGCTACGGCGCGGTCCGGGTGGATGGCGAAGGACGCATCCTCGACCTGGCGGGCTTGGGGCGACGGCCCGGGGCAAAGGACGAAGCGATCGAGGCCGCCACTCCTACGATCTTCTGTGGGGTCCAAATCATGGAGCCCTCGGTCGTCGCGTCCCTTC
>CAZQTQ010000436.1:0-2625 GCA_964596025.1 uncultured Rickettsiales bacterium | reverse complement strand
GGAGGCGGGCCACGACGTCCGTGCCTTCTTGGCTCCCTCCGATCTCATCTTCCACGACGCCGGCACGCCAGACCGCTACCTCGACGCCCAGGCCGAGCTCATGGACGCAAACACGGCCCCGGTTCTGCCCGCTTCCCCAGGCGTCGACCCCTGGGAGGCCCTGTTCCAGGAAGCCGTCTACGCCGTAGACGGCCGGGGGCGCGAGTACGGCAACCCCGACTCGGTCACCGGACTGGGCGGCGCGAAGATCCACGGACCGGTCTTTTTCGGTCCCCGCAACACCGTAGAAGCGGGGGCAGTCATCGGACCCCACGCCAGCATCGGCGCCCTCAACCACATAGGCGCCGGAGCCCGGATCGAGGACTGCGCCCTGTGGAGCGGCGTCGAGGTGGCCCCTGGCGAGCACCTAACCGGCCTGTTGGCGGCCAAGTTCGGTGGGAAACGCCTCCTTGCTCGAGGCCGAGAGAACTAAACGCATGACCGACCGTATCCCGGCACCCCAATTCGCTAAGGAAACACTCAACGCACTGTTGCTGTGGCGTTGGGACCACGCTGATGGCAATCCGGCCTACTACAAGGAAGTAGACGACCGCTTCCTTCCAGTGACTTGGCCCGAGGCGAAGCGAGAGACCCTAGAACTTTGCGGCGGACTGTGGGCCCGAGGGCTGGAGCGGGGCGATAAGGCCGCCATCCTCGCCAACGTCCACCACGAGTGGGTCCAGTGCGACTTCGCCAACCTCGCAATGGGCCTCGTCACCGTCGGAATCTACCCCACCACAACGACCGAACAGATCGAGTACATCCTCAACCACAGCGAAAGCCGATTCTTGGTGGTGGAGAACCAAGAACTCCTGGACCACGTCGCTCCGGCCGTGGCTGCCTACAAGGAGCTGCAGTTCATCGCCACAATCGACAAGGGGCTCCGGGCGCCAGACGGCCTAACTCTGCCGCTTTTCTCCCTGAGCGACCTCCGAACCGAGGGCGCTACGTGGCTGGCCCAGCACGGCGACGAGCAAGTCTTTGAGCGAGCCATGGCCGCAGAGCCGGATGACCTTGCGACCCTGGTCTACACCTCGGGAACCACGGGTCCCCCCAAGGGCGCAATGCTCAGCCACCGGAACCTCTTCCACGTCAGCGAAGCGGTGCCTCGGATCTTGGACTTCCTCCCAGATGACCGCTCCGTGGTCTACCTCCCCCTGGCCCACGTGCTGCAGCGCTACACCATTTACCTGGGGCTGCGGGTCAACGTGCAGGCCTATTTCACCTCCCGACTGACCCGGTTGGCTGACGTCCTGGGCGAGGTTCAGCCCACCCTGCTTGCCGCCGTTCCGCGCGTTCTGGAGAAGATCCACGCCCGGGCGATGGCCAAGGCCAGTGAGCTGCGTCCGCGCCAGAGGAAGGTCTTCCACTGGGCGGTGGCCGTCGGCGGAGACTACGCAGCCGCGCAGCGCACTGGACGTCCGGTGTCCCTGAGCCTGCGCCTCCGACACGCCATCGCCGATCGCCTCGTCCTGAGCCGCATCCGCGAGCGCCTCGGGGGCGCCATTCGGCTCATCATCTCCGGAGGCGCGCCGCTCTCTCCCGACCTCAGCGAGTGGTTCCACGCCTGCGGCCTGCTCGTCATCGAGGGCTACGGCCTGACCGAGACCTCGGCTCCGGCCACGACCTGCACTCCAGATGCCTATCGATTTGGCTCGGTAGGAAGGGCCATTCCGGACACCGAAGTCCGAATTGCCGACGACGGAGAGATCTTGATCCGTGGACCAGGGGTCTTTGGTGGCTACTTCAAGAACGAGGAAGCGAGCAAAGAAGCCTTCGACGAGGACGGGTTCTTTCGGTCCGGAGACATCGGGGAGCTCGACTCTGACGGTTTTCTTCGCATTACGGACCGCAAGAAGGACATCCTCATCACTGCGGGCGGGAAGAACGTCGGACCAGCCAACATCGAGAATCTGCTGAAAGAGCATCCGCTGATCGGCCAGGCCTTGGTCTACGGCGACCGCAAGCCCTACCTGGTAGCTGCCATCACCTTGGATCCTGAAGAGGCCCTTCCCTGGGCCCAGAACCAAGGCAAGGAGGGGGCAACACTCGAGACCCTGGCGAAGGACCCCGAGGTCTTGGCCCAAGTCGGTGCTCACGTCGAGGCCAGCAACCAGCGACTGGCCCGCTTCGAAAACCTGAAGAAGTGGACGCTCCTGCCAGTGCCTTTCCTGCCGGAGAACGGCTACCTCACCCCGACCCTGAAGCTGAAGCGGCGCGCGATCATCCGCGACTTCGCCCATGAGTTCGAGGCCCTCTACAACGGCTGAGCCGCAGCCGCTCGTCGACTTGCCACTTGGGCGGGCCGTGTGGACCGTCACGTGGCCGGTCATTGGCATCGGCATCCTCAAGTCGGCCTACTACCTCTGCGATTCGTTTTGGGTGGGTCGACTGGGAGAGCGGGAGCTGGCCGCGCTCGGGGGCTCCGCCTTTGGGTGGTGGATGATTCACGTACTTTGCGAGCTCGCGGGTACAGGCACTCACACCCTGGTGGCGCGGCACGAGGGCACCGAGGAACGCGAGCGCATCGGGCCAACGGCGGCCCAGGGTCTGTGGCTGGCACTGGGGACCGGCCTGGCGCTCGCC
>CAZQTQ010000435.1:0-4194 GCA_964596025.1 uncultured Rickettsiales bacterium | reverse complement strand
CTTCTGGTTCATGCCGAGGTACCACCAACTCTTGCTCTGGTAGGGCACGAGGTCTGCCGTCCGGCTGCGCTCGACCTCGGGGAGGTACTGGGCGGGCACATTGACCATGGCCTGGATGTAGCCATAGCCCAGCGAAGAGACCTGCTGGTTCTTGTCCGGCATCTCCCGGACCTTTACCTCGGGGATCTGCGTCTTGCGACGGGCCTGACCGTTGCGCTGGAGACTCCAAGTGCCAAGGTCTTGGGCCAACAGCTTGAAGGGGCCTGAGGTCGTGGGACCGAACCAGAAGGGATCGTTTCGCGGAACGCCGGGACCGGAAAAGCGGTGCTTGGGCAGCACCTTAAAGTAGAGCTTCTGCAGCGGCTCCGGCTCGGGGTCAAGGAACTGGAGCTTGGCGGTGACCTCGTCAACCACCTCGACCTTCTTAATAAAGGCGAGACGGCTTCGGTCCGGGGAGCGGGTGCGCGGGCTCTGGTAGGCGTCAACGGTGAACTTGATGTCTTGGCTCGTGATCGCCTCACCGTCGGACCAGAGCAGGTTTGGACGGAGAAATATGGTCATTTCGAGGCGATCGGCACTCAGTTCGTAGCCCTCGGCGAGACCCGGCTCCGGTCTGCCGTCGTAGCCGGGCCCCCACAGAGACTCGTACAGCAGTTCGTTGAGGCGGCTCTCGGCCATCGAACTCTCGTGAAGTGGGTTCAGTGTGAAGGGGAGTTCGTCTTCGGCGTACTCGAACTTCTGAGCTCTCGCCTCGGACACCGAGGTCCCGGCGAAAGCGAGGCATGCGATCAGGAATAGGCCCCACCGGTCGGGCCCCTCTGCGGAGATGATTCGAGGCCGGATCCATCGAGCAACAGTCGTCATAACCCCCACCTCACAGCTGACTCGTCTTGCCCAGGACGCCGACGGTGGTGGCGGCGTCGAGTTGGGCCCAATAGTGTTCCAAGCCCGAAAAAGACGGGTTCTCTTCGGACAAGGGATGAAGCAAATCGAGGGCTCCACCAAGCTGACCAATGTGGGCCAAGCATCCAGCGGACTGGATGAGAAAGACCCGGTCGTTGCGGTGCGATACCCGAGTCCGCACCGCAGTGGCCGGCCCACCCCGCGAGCCGGGGTTGGGATCCAAGCTGCGGTCCAGGAAGCGTTTGCCCAGCGGCTTGCCTTCTTGCACACACAGGGTCTGCATCCGGCTGCGGAGGCTCCGGTCGGCGAGGAGACGACTCAAGTCGAGGTCCGCGATCAGCGAGG
This sequence comes from uncultured Rickettsiales bacterium, assembly GCA_964596025.1. Taxonomy (GTDB): domain Bacteria; phylum Myxococcota_A; class UBA796; order UBA9615; family UBA9615; genus CAZQTQ01. The sequence goes on along the minus strand of CAZQTQ010000435.1, from coordinate 2,946 downwards.
CCCCCTCCCCCTTCGCGCGCCGCTCCAGCTCAGCCTTCGCGACTTGGGTGAGATCGCCCTCCGCCCGAAGTACGGCGTCTACCTCCTCCGAGGCTGCCGCCGTAGCCCACGGCACCGCGGGCTGCGCCTCGGCAAGCCGGGCTGGCCAAGAAGCGCCGGAAGAACCCGCGGAGTAGAGGTAGCGAGCATCGTCGGCGTCCAAGGCGGAGCCAAAGACGAGGGCGGCCCAGAGGGGCGACTGCACCTGGGATTCCGACGGCAGCAGATCGCCGGAAGCCTGCACTGGCAGACGACCGGGAGGCAGGCCGAGGCGGGCCAGTTCAGTGATGAGCCCACAGGCTCCCGACTGCCCGCCGCAGATCGCAGCGGCACTCAAGAAGTGCCGGTGAGCCTGGGCCCCCACAAAGGCCGGATCGAAGTAGGGCGCCTCAAACACGACTCCGGCCTCTTCGTCCCGCCCCAATGGGTCTACGAGATCCGGTTGGGCAAGGTTGGGCGGCAGCTCTGGCAACACGCCAAGCTCCGCCTTACCCAGGGCCTCGACATAGGCAAGACGTTCGGCGTGGAGCGGCCCCAGTCCCTTGACTTCGGCACCGACAGCCCCCTTCCGACGCGCTTGAAGCAGGTCCTGGAGCGCCTTGTGGGTCCCGCCATCCCCTTCAAGCTGCGTCTCAGAGAGTGCTTTGTCGACAAAGGCCTTTTGCTCGGCGGCAGGCGCGCCCGCTGCAACGGCTGCGAGAGCGGCAAGCAAGCTGCCGTAGGGACTTGGTCGCACCGCATCGGCATGATCCCTGCGGTAGCGCGCCCAACGAAGCGCAGCCTCCGTTTGGAGACCGGCAACTTCCAGCAAGATTCGCCCTCGTTCTAGGTGAGTGCGAGCCAATCCGAGCCTGGCACTGGCGGCCTGAGGATCAGTCGAGGCAGCAGCAAAGACCTGTTCAGCCCCCGCGAGGTCTCGGTGAAAGAGGGCGAGCCAACCAGGACCGCCCGGGCCGTCGAGAAGAGCGGTCAGTCCGTCCGGGTCCGTGACCACCGCAGCCATCCACGTACCGCCGACGAGTTCGTTCAGCTCTCCCGAAACGGAAGCATCAGGGGCGCCTTCGTTCTGAGTCACCTTCGGAGAGGAAGCGCCCTCCCCGCCGCCGCCACAAGCCGCCAGCAGGGCGAGCACCAAAAAGGCGCCTACCCGGCAGCATCCTCTTCCCAAAGTTCCCTCCAGAGCCACTACAGCGCCCCATCCTGGAGTATCAGGAGGCCGCGGATGGATTCATCGGCCAAGGTGGCTTCCCGCTGACGGTAGGTACTCCGTGCCAGGTGACGGTACCGCTCCCATACCGCGACGGAATCCCCGATGTAATCGAGGTCCTCAGTGACCTGGTAGAGACCCTTGAATGCTTTGGCCTGCACTTCCCAAATCTTGAGCTGTCGGTCGGTGCGGCTCGTCGAAGGGATTTCCTGGGCATGCAGCTCTGCCAGACGCGCCGATTCCAGCGCCTCTCGATAGCGGCCCTGCCTCAGGTGGCACTTGGCGTACTCCAGGTTGAATTGCGGGTTGAGTCGGTTCTTGGCTTGGCTGACCGTCTCTGCTGCAACCGAGCAGTGAGCGCCAAAGTCGCTCTGGCCATCAAACTGGGCCAGGAGCAAGGCGCGGCTCTCGTTGTAGTCCGCAGACTCGGCCCGGATGGACCGGAGGGCCTCGACCTCAGATTCCGAGAGGCGACCCCGTGGCGCACGAATTTGGAGGTCGGGAGGAAGTCCGTCCATGCCCATCACACCACCGTCGTCCACTTCGACTGCGTCGTTCCCTGCAATAGCAACGGCCTCGTCGTCCGATCCGGGGGGACTGGAGGCTGCCGTAGCCCAACTTGAGTCCTCGGTATCCGATTCCGGCGCCTCGTCGTACCTGTTCTGCACCAAAGAGGAAGAAACCACTCCACGAGATTCCGACCCCTGGGAGGAGGAGCCACGACCCACCGCCTGGGGCCGGCTAGTGGGCTCCGTGCCTCGCGCTACCGCTCCCCGCGAACTCCAGTTCGTCGTGATTTCCGATCCACGTCCCGATTCCGATCTGGCCTTCCCGGCCACTTCGGCCCGATCTCCCGGCGAATCACTGCGGCCAGAGTCTCCGAAGTCGGCGGCTCCGGCCGCCGCCGCATCGCCGGTTGCCGCAGCCTCGCCGAAGCCATCTTCCGTCTCACTCCCTTCATCGACCTTTACTTCCGAAGGTTGCAGACCCCCTTCCTCCTCGACCACCACCGAATCGGCACCGACATCGCCCTCTTTGTCCGAGTCTGAGTTCATGAAGACAAGTAGAAGGACGAACATGCCGAGCAGCACACCCACCGCGACCACGATTTGATTGGCTCGACGAGTCCGTAAGTAATACTCGTCGTCAGAATCGGTGCCGTCGAAGTAGGGGTCATCCGGCACCTCCTCCACCGGCCTGCCACCTCCAAAGCCGGGGTCGGTCAATGAAGGAGGGGGCGGCGGGGCGGGCAAGTCGGCTGGGAAGGGCGTGCGGACTACGGGCGGGGTAGATGCAGAAGGCTTCGCGGCGAGATGCTCCGCTGGCTCTTCGCCCGCGGAATCGGCCCGAAGTGCATCGATGGCGGCAAGACTGCCGGCAGTGTTCGCGTTGGACCGAACCAGTGGCGACTGCGCCTTGGGGCTGAGGGGAGGCACAGGCGCCTGGGGCCGTGCAGTCGGTGCCGAGGACATGGAAGAGGGATCGGCTGAAGCTTCCGGGGTGACCGAGTCCGCGGGCGGCGGCTCCGACGGTGGGGTGCCGGGCACCTTCGGAGGGGGCGACTGGTCGGGGTCCTGAATCAGGGCCTTGAGCGCCGCAACGTCATCGTGGAACCCACCATTCGGTTCCGAGCCCCCGGCATCGGGGTTAGCCGGCGCCGAAGACGACGCCTGTGCTGCACTGGCGCCACTCCCAGACCC
>CAZQTQ010000434.1:0-4196 GCA_964596025.1 uncultured Rickettsiales bacterium | reverse complement strand
CATCATCTTCCACGTCGACGCCTGCATCGGCCTCGACACCGAGACGATCGACGTAGAGGCGTGCGGCGTCGACCTCTTGAGCATCAGTGGGCACAAGATCTACGGTCCCAAGGGCGTCGGCGCGCTGTACGTGCGGAGGAGGAGGCCGCGCGTGCGACTGGCCTCGATCCTGCACGGCGGAGGCCAGGAGCGGGGCATGCGTCACGGCACCCTCAACGTACCCGGCATCGTCGGCCTGGGTAAGGCGGCCCAACTCTGCCTCGAAGACCGCGGCACGGACAGGGCCCGCATCCTCGCCCTGCGCACTCGGCTACAGGATGCCCTGATGACGCTCGAAGAGGTCTACCTCAACGGCCACCCCGAGCACCGGCTGCCCGGTGCCCTGAACCTCAGCTTCAACTACATCGAGGGCGAGAGCCTCATGATGGGCATGACCGGCGTGGCCGTAGCATCGGGCTCGGCCTGCACCTCGGCCACGCTCGAGCCCTCCCACGTGATGCGGGCTCTGGGAGTCGGCGAGGATCTGGTCCACACATCCATCCGGTTCTCCCTCGGCCGCTTCACGTCCGAAGAGGACGTGGAGCAGGCGGTTGAGGACTGCCTCGCTTCGGCCAACAAGCTGCGGGAAATGAGCCCGCTTTGGGAAATGTTCAAAGAGGGCATCGACCTCTCTCAAATTGAGTGGAAGCACGACTGAGCCGTCGTTGGCCAAGATTCGACTTGCGGGTTGGGAAGATTGTGGACAAAATAGGTCCATATAGACGCGACCCTGTATAAGCTCCTCGCGACGAGGACGGAGAAGACGCCATGGCATACGGTGACAAGGTCATCGACCATTTCAACAACCCCCGCAACATGGGGGCCCTGGACAAGGCCTCCGAGAATGTCGGAACCGGCATTGTCGGTGCGCCGGAGTGCGGCGACGTCATGAAGCTTCAGATCGAGGTGGAAGACGATCGCATCGTGGACGCGAAGTTCAAGACCTTCGGCTGTGGCTCGGCCATCGCCTCCTCATCACTCGCCACCGAGTGGGTCAAGGGGCGCACTTTGGACCAGGCCCACGCCATCAAGAACACCGAGATCGTCGACGAGCTCGGCCTGCCGCCGGTGAAGATCCACTGCTCCGTGCTGGCCGAAGAGGCAATCAAGTCCGCCATCGAGGACTACCAGCGCAAGCAAGACGGCTAGTCGGGGCGTCAATTGGCCGCAACCATCTCGGTCAACGAACAAGCCGCCCGCAAGATCTTGAGCATCTTCGGACAGAACGACTTAGACGAGAGGGCCGGCCTGCGTGTTGCAGTGCAGGGCGGCGGCTGCAGCGGCTTGTCCTACCACCTGAGCATCGACGACGAGCCGACCCGCCACGACCGGGTGTTCGAGAGCAACGGTGTGACGCTCATCGTGGACAAGAAGAGCTTCCTCTACACCGCAGGTCTCGTGCTCGAGTTCGACGAAGACGACTTCAACGGCGGATTCGTCTTCTACAACCCCAAAGCGAAGGCGACCTGCGGCTGCGGAACCTCGTTCTCAGTCTAGGGGCCTCACCTCACCACCTTCCGATGACGACCTATTCTCAGGCCCGCACTGGGTACTCCTGCGACGCATGCGGCCAGGGCATGGCCTTCCCGCTCTTCTGCGACCAGTGCGGCGCGGACTACCCCGAGCGCCGCGGAATGAGTCCTTTTGGGCTGGTGGGCCTCGAAGCCTCCTTTGACGTCGACGACTCTGCGCTGGAGGCGGCTGAGTTGTCCTTGGCCCGACGCCTGCACCCCGACCGGTGGACTGCGGGCGACCCCTCCACCTACCGCAAGGCGCTCTTGGCACAGACGCTTGTGAACGGGGCCATCCAGGCGGTTCGAGCTCCCTTTGACCGGGGCGAAACACTCCTGGCCATGCAGCCCGAGGCCCAAGAGGGGGCGCTGGGCGACGGTAAGGACCTACCTCAGGAGTTCCTCATCGAGCAACTCGAGTTGCAGGAGGAGATGGAGAACGGCCTGGATGCTTCCCGCAAGCGCGACCTCAAGAAGCAGGTAGGCAGCACCCTCAACGGGCTCCGCGAAGAGGTGGCACGGGGCTTCTCGACGGCCCAGGAGGCCGAACCGGGCACTACGGAGCGTCTCTCTGGACTGCGCCAAGTGCGCCGAGCCCTTGACACTGCGCGCTATTGGCGGAATATCCAGCTCGCTTTGCGGGGAGACGCTCCAAGCTAGGAGCCGACCTCCACCCACCCGGACCGCTCCATGCAAATCCCGCTGAAAATGAAGGGCCAACAGGGCGAGGTCGTGGTCGGAATCGACCTCGGCACGACCAACAGCTTGGCCGCTACCGTCGACGCGGACGGCAGGCCGATCGTCATCGCGGATCGCCAGGGTCGGACGATCACGCCTTCGGTCGTTAGCATCGACGACAAACACCAGGCGGTGGTGGGCGACGAAGCGCGGGACCGTGGTCTCATGAACCCCGAGGGAACCCTGACTTCAATCAAGAGGCTCATGGGCCGCGGGATCGATGACCTCGGCGAGGAGGCCCTGCGCCTGCCCTATCCGGTCGTCAACGCACCCCAGAGCGAACAGGCTGGCATCAAGGCCCACGGCAAGGTCTACCTTCCTCAGGAACTCTCCGCGATGATTCTGGGGGAGATCCGGCGACGAGTAGAGCGCAGTACAGGTAAGCGGCTCAAGCGGGCTGTAATTACTGTTCCAGCCTACTTCGACGACGGCCAAAGGCAGGCCACCCGCGACGCGGGCAGGATGGCCGGGATCGATGTTCTGCGCATAATCAACGAGCCCACGGCCGCCGCTTTGGCCTACGGGCTCCACCGGGGCCACGGGTCCTCAGTCCTCGTCTACGACCTGGGCGGCGGCACCTTCGACGTCAGCCTTCTGCTCCTGAACGAGGGCATCTTCAAGGTCGTCGGCACCGCCGGAAACACAAGGCTGGGAGGCGACGACTTCGACCACGCACTGACAGACCTGCTCTGTGAAGAGCTGAGCGACGCCCAGCGCTCCGCCCTATCTGGAGCATCGAAGAGCCAACGGGCCCTGAAAATCGCGTCGGAGGCCGCCAAGAAGGCCTTGTCGACCCACTCTGAGACGGAAGTGGCCGTGGCCCTCCCCGAGCTCGGCGTACGGGTCGAACGATGCATCACCCGCGAGGCCTACGAGGTAGCCATCGCACCCTTGGTCGCCAAGACCCTGGAGGCCGTAGAGTTCGTACTCGAAGAGGCCGAGCTTGCCCCCGACGATCTGGACGAGATCGTCTGCGTGGGCGGCTCCACAAGAACTCCGCTCGTGCGCTCCGAGTTGGCGACATTCTTTGGCAGAGAGCCGCACACCGGCCTCGATCCCGACCAGGTCGTCGCAATGGGAGCGGCACTTCAGGCTCACCAACTGACCTCAGAAGATGCCGCCGACGGCACCGTCTTGCTCGACGTCACGCCCCTGTCGCTGGGGATCGAGACCTACGGCGGCGGTGTAACCAAGCTCATTTGGCGAAACAGTCCCATTCCCGCCCGCGCTTCGGAGGGGTTTACAACCTATGTGGACGGCCAGACAGTGGTTCAAATCCACGTCCTCCAGGGCGAGCGAGAGATGGCCCGAGACCTTCGGAGCCTCGGGCGCTTCGGACTCAAGGACATTCCTCCAATGCCGGCCGGCATGCCGCGGCTCCTAGTGGAGTTCTTCATCGACGCCAACGGACTCTTGCGGGTCACTGCCAAGGAGACCACTTCGGGCAAGGAGGCCAGCATCGAGGTCAAGCCGACCTACGGGCTCACCGACGCGCAGGTCGAAGACATGATCCTCTCCTCGATCGAGAACGCCGAGGAGGACATTCACGAGCGCATCATGGCCGACCTGCGCGCGGAGGCGAGCAGCCTCATCCGCTACGCGGAGCGAGCGCTCGCGGAGAGCCAAGATCTCGTGCCTGAAGGCCTTAGGCCTCAGATCCTGGCCGCGATCGAAGGCTTGTCCACCGCCCTCGAGGGAAACGACAAGGACACGATCGAGGTCGCCATCGAGGTCCTGAACGAGAACACTTCCCCCATCGCCACCGCGCTAATGAACGAAGTCTTGCGGGTAACGGTAGAAGGCAAGACGGTAGCCGAAGTGCTCGGTGACGAGCCGCGAACCCAAGCCAGCGGGGCTCGCCTCTCCTGAGGCGGCAAATTCGGAAAGAGAATCCCCCCCATGGCCACA
>CAZQTQ010000433.1:0-4217 GCA_964596025.1 uncultured Rickettsiales bacterium | reverse complement strand
GCAGCTGGGCCGCCTTGGCCTTCACAGCAAAGGTCGCCGAAGGCTTGAGGGCCTGAATCCGGGCGCTCAGCACAGTCACTTGCCGAGCTTCTCCCAAATCCGTCCTTCGACACTGGGCGGTACCAGCCCGCTGATGTCGCCCCCCAAGGCCGCCACCTCCTTGACCGTCCGAGACGCGATGTAGAAATACTCCTGGTCCGTCATCATGAACACAGTGTCTACCTTGGGCGCCAGTCGTCGGTTCATCATCGTCATCTGGAACTCATACTCGAAGTCTTGAACCGCACGGAGTCCACGTATGACGGCGTGAGCGCCGCGGCCCTGGACATAATCCACCAGCAGCCCCTCAAAGGAATCGACGACGACCCGAGTGTCGTTTGCGAAGACCTCACGGATCATCTCTAGGCGTTCTTTGGGGCTGAAGAGCGACCGCTTGTCGGGATTCATGAGAACAGCGACCACGACCCCATCAAAGAGCTGAAGCGACCGATGCACGATGTTCTCGTGACCGCAGGTCAGAGGATCAAAGCTCCCTGGATAGATAGCGACCCGCTCCGTCATGGCTCGGTTCTCCGGTCCGTGTAGAAAGAAAGGTGCGTCCGGCCGTAGCGCCGACGATCCTTCAGGGTCCAGTCTCCCACATGCGGCGGGAGAGCTTCTTTGCCGTCACTCTCAACCACCACCGTTGAGGCCTCCTCAAGCAAACGGTCGGCTACCGGCTTCAGGGCCTCTAGGGCTGCACGGCCCAGGCCCTTCCCGTAGGGCGGATCCAGAAAGACCAGGTCGAAGCGACCACCTTCACGCGCCAGGCTCGGGATGGCCTTCAGTACGTCCATCTTCAGCACCCTCACGCTGGAGCAGTCGGCGAGAAGCTTCACGTTCTCGTCGAGAACAGAGACGTGCTTCTTGCTCGCCTCAACAAAGACCACGGAACCGGCCCCGCGCGATCCGGCCTCGAGACCCAGGGTGCCCGCTCCGGCAAAGAGGTCGAGGACCGCGATTCCGTCCAGGCACTGCCCCAGGATGGAGAACAGACCTTCCCGAACTCGAGAGGCAGTCGGACGGACAGCAGTGCCTCGAGGGGTCTTCAATCGCAAGCCGCGCAGCGCACCCCCAGTCAGGCGAAGAGACATGGGTAGCGCCCTCCCAGCGTAGGTGCACCCCCTCCGCGGGAGTCGCGGGACCTTAGCACGAGGGGAAGCGGCGCCGACGGAGGGCCAATGGGACGCGTCGAGGTATCACCGGAGGCCAAGACGCCGACGAAGGGTCCATTCGATCCCGAGGGGGACGACCAGAAGCAGCAGGACCCACGGTCGGTTCCAATCCGGTTCTGCGCTTCGATCGAAGGCCTGTAGCAAGCGCTGTCGGCGCCGACTGATGCGCCGAGGGTCGGGGCTCGTTCCCTGGAGAACATGGCCTCCTGTGGCGCGAGAGACGGCTTCCAAGAGCTGCGGGCGTGATCGGGGATCCGAGAACTCACCTTGGGGGTCCTGGACGGTGAAGCGGGCGGTGGCCGCGCCATAGGGACCATCGATGGACGGGACGGAGACCTCGACATCGTAAGAACCCGCTTGAGGTGGCTGGACGGGCAGCGTGACCCGCCCCAATGCGTCGGTTTTCCCCTGGAGATGAATCGATGGGCCGCCTTCTACAGGCTTGACTGCGGCCGAGATCTGCGTCGCAGGGAGGGGCGCGTAGTCGGACTGGAGCACCTGAATCTGCAGGGTAACCGGCTGCCCCAAGGGGGGATTTTCTCGGTCCAATCCGACCTGCACCTGCTTCTGCTCGACGTCCTTGATCAACCAGCGCACCACATTGCGCCAGAACCGAGAGTAAGCACCCTCACCCCCACCCGCATCGGGTCCAGCGAGCTTCCAGCGCCAGCTGCTGTCGCTGGCGAAGATCATGGAGCGGCCGCGCCCCACGCTACGGACGGCGGCCAACGTCTGCCCCCCCTGCCCTTCCAGCAGACTCACGCCCCCCGGAAGCAGGGGCCCCAACGGATTGTGGCCCTCGAGTGGAGGCAACTGGCCCCAGATGCTCTTATTCTCCCCCTCGAAGCGGTCCAAGCGGGTCACGGGGTGACGGGAGCCGGCAGGGCCCAAACGGGGAACTTGGATACCCTCCAGGTAAGGCCCTGCGGGCACCTGGGCTGGGAGGATTGGAACCAAGCCGGAAAGGCCGACCTGGGCTTCTCCGAGGCTCTCGTCACCCCCCACAACCAGGAAGGCACCGCCCTCCTCAACGTAGCTGCGGACGGCCTCGTAAAAGGGCCCGACTGCTTGTTGGGTGAAGGACCGGAACGAAAAGTTGTGGAAGACCACAAGGTCGAAGCCCTGAAGGTCTTCGAAGAAGAGCTCGTCGAACGGAAAAGGAATCAGCGACAGAGGGCCCCGCCGAGCCAAAGCTCCTCCGTTGTGACCCCTGAGAATGAAGAAACAAACAAGATCGACGTTGGGGTCGGTCTTTAGGAGGCGCCGCAGCATCTTTACGTCCCAAGAAGGATGGGAGGTGAGCTGGAGCACACGCGTTCGATCGCGAAGGACCTTGACCGTGAGTTCCGCGAGGTTGTTCGACGGAATGGCATCCTCTGCGGCCAGGGGAAGATCCAGACTGTAGGTCACGAAACCGACCTGGTCGGGCTTGATCTCGAACCCAAGCGTAGTCGACGACTCACCATCCCACCGGACCTCCTGACTGGCAACGACCTCACCGTCGGCCCGCAGGACTACGACGACCGGCCCATCGCCTAAGCCCTGAGACGAAAGCTCAGCCCACAGCTTCAGGGGGCGACGAACGAATCCAAAAGGAGGCCCTTCGAAGCTCCGAATGCCCTGATCCCGGGGCCCTTCGGGCTGACCGACCGTCCAGGTAGAGACGGGGTATCCGAGCTCCTGAACGAGAGCCTCCACCCTACCGTCTCCCCCAGCTTGAGCCCGTGCGAGCGCCCCGCGGTCGCCCCCATCCGACACCAAGAGGACACCGGCTGGAACAGCACCATCGAGGGCATCACGGAGGGAGAGAAGCCCCAGTCCCAGGTCCGTGTTCTTTCCGCGTGATGGCGTCGCATCCCCCGAGAAGGCGGAGGCGACGTCGCCGCCGCTCAAGAAGAGTCCTTCTCGAAGGACTCCGAGCGGGCGAAGAGAGGCGCCATCCCCGGAGCCCCCCCCCAACCAGGGCCGGAGTCCACCGTCGACAAGAAACCAGCGCAGATCGTAGGCCTCCGCCAGATCTGCAAAAGCGGTCTCCTGTTCTCTCAGCCAGGCGCCGACCGCTGCCGCTCGGGTCTTCCCTTCCACGTCTTCAATCGCCATCGATTCAGAAGCGTCGAGCAAGACGACCAGAGGGTCTCGGACAGACCGTTCTTCACTTCGGACGGTGTGTGGACCGGCGACCACCCAGGCCAGGACGCTCAGGGCTACGGCACGGAACGAAAGAAGGGCCAAGCGCTTCGGAGTCGCGATACCCGAACTGCTGTACCAGGTCCCCGCGAGGACCCCCAGCGCGACGAGCCCGAAGAACAGCTGGAGTCCGAACGGAACGAGCGGCAACCAAGCGCGTTCGACCGCAGCGGAGGCTAGATCGTTCATCGCGCGTAGCCCCCCTGACGCCGCATCCTCTCGAGAAGGGTCTTTACGTGGACTGCATCGCGCTTGTAGTTCCCCGTTAGGGCGAAGAGCACGAGGTTGATGCCGAGCTGGCGGCAGGCGATCCGTTGGCTATGACCGCCGGGGACGACCTCCAGGGCGTAGCCCCCGCTCGGTGAACGGAGCAGTGCGCCGAGCAAGTCGTTTCGGCTGTACAGCACGGGGGTGATGTCGCCGAGCCACAGGCCCTCTAGGTAGGGCTGGACGAGGATCCGGCCGGCAGCGCCTCGGAGGTAGAAAAAAGAGCGATAGATCGCGTGGTCTCGACCGATCGGCACGAGGTCCGCTTTGGGGAGGACTCGACTGAGATCCCTCCGAACCGAAGCATCGAAGCCGGAGTCCTCCAGACCACGAGCGTCTTCGACAAAGAGAAACCCCCCTTCCCTCAGGTAGAGGCGAAGCTGGGCGACAGCGATTTCTGAGAGGGGTTCGAACGCCTGGTCTCCTGACCACACGACAAAGGGATGATGGAAGAGTTCAGGCGCATCGGGGGCAATCTCAGGGACCGTGAGTGCGACTTCAGCCTCACAGTTCTCCGCGACATCCCGAAGCAGGTCTGTCAGCGCCCCT
>CAZQTQ010000432.1:0-4222 GCA_964596025.1 uncultured Rickettsiales bacterium | reverse complement strand
GTCGTCGTCGTCGCCGACCACCGTGACCTGCGTGATGGAGAAGTCGGCATCGCTCAGGTCAAAGAAGGCCACCGTCGTTGACAGGCTGCACTGAACTCGAATGCGGGCTGAGGTCGTCGAAGTGTTGGGCAAGGTGACCGTGTGTGCCCCGTCGTTGGGCGTCGCAGTGGCCAAGTTCTGGGTGAAGCTGTTTCCTCCATCGCTGGAGAAATCGATGTCGACGGTAGTGCACTGGACCGGAGGGGCCGAGGTCCCGGCCACGTTCCAGGACACCGTGAGGTTGCTCTGACCATTTACAGAGATCGCGGTGTTGGGACTCTGCACCACAAAGGGGCCAGCCGAAGTCGTCGTCTGCACCGTAATATCATCGCCGCTCACCCCCCCAAATCCCGGACGGTTGTCGCGAACCGTCAGCCGGAAGGTCAGGGTGCGGCTGGTCGTGGGCAGGAACTCGCCCAAGGTCTGCGTGCCGGCGAGCAGGTCACTCGGCTGAGGAAACACCCGGGTTGGATCCAAGGAGGGCGAAAAGCTCCGAAAGATCGGTCGACTGCCGTCGTCGGTGTTCGGGGGTGAGGCGGTGCCGAGGTCCACCTGAGACCACTCGTAGGTCAGGGTGTTGCGGTCAGCAACATCGATGTCCGTCGCATTCCCGGTCAAAGCGAAGGGGGTGTTGACGGGGAGAGTGACCAGGCCTTGGCCCGGCGTGACCGTAGGAGGACTATTCCCGGTGCCGCTCAGGACCGCGCAGGTCCCACCGGACCCCGCGATGTGGGCGTTCATCTCGTCGAGGCTGCCCGGGTGAAAGTGGTCGTCACTGTTGAACTGGACGTTCTCGGTGCTGCAGATCCCCGCGTAGGCCATGATGGTGGTCCCGCTGCCCGGCTCAAAGGCTGTTGCCGCCGAACGGTTTCCGCCCCCACAGGAAAACGTCGTGCCGTTGAAGGTGTGGTTGGCACTGAACTGGTGCCCCACCTCGTGGGCCACGTAGTCGATGTAGAACGGGTCGCCTATCGGATCGTTGCGGCCGGTCTCGCCGAAGGCCTTGTACCAGGGGTGGCAGATCACGCCCCCATACGCGAGGCCACCGCCGGCCGTCGAGAATACGTGGCCGATGTCGTAGTTGGCCGAGCCAATGACGCTGTCCAGGTTGGCCTGGTTTTCAGTCAACAGGCTGAAGGCATCGTTGTTGGTGTAGGGGTCGGTAGAGGCGTTGTCGTAGACCACCAGATCGTTGTTGGCGACGAGGTTCATGTGAACGGCGATGTCCCGCTCATAGACCTCATTGATGCGGTTGACGGCGGTGACAATCGCAGCCTGGGCGTCGGCAGCCGTCCCGTGGAAAGCGGTGTACTCACCGGTAGCAGCCACGGCAAGACGGTAGGTGTAGAGGGTGCCGCCGGTCGGGGTGCCGACGGCGCGGGCTCCGGCTGGACCGGGAACCCCGAAAGGCGCCGGGGCCGGGCCCTGAGCCGTCAGCCCGGGGCCGCGGGGGTTGGCGGGCCACCGCGGAGCTGCAAACTCGAGGAAGGACCAGCGGCTGGCGAAGTCCCGCTTGAAATAGGCGATGTAGTGCCTGGTATCTCCCCGCTGGTAGGGGTCGATGTAGAAGGTGCCCTGGGGGTGATGGATCAGCGCGTGGAACCCCTGCTGGGTCCAGTCCATGCGACCGGTCGCGCTGGGCTCATCGACTCCCCGAGCTGTCTGGGTCCTCAGTCGAGGGTGGCGAGCCGCCAACTCCGGCTCCATGACCGGCGAATCCTGGACCTCGAAGATCTCTCGGCTCCCGTCCGGAAGGGGCAGAACCAAAGCGGTGCTCTGACTGCTGCCGAGGGGAGGCGCCGAAGCCAGAGCCAACTCCAAGGCCTCGGCATCGACAGCAAAGACCCGATACTGCAGCGGCACCACGTCGCGCTGGCCGATGGGAGTCACACTGCTCGGCCCGACCTCAGTCCAGAGGACAGCACCTAGGGACTGGGCGTTCGCCCCCCGAGGGCCCAGACTTCCAGCAAGCAGCACCGCTCCTAGGACGAGGGCGAGACCGATCCGAGGCTTCATCTCAACTCCTACCCCTGCTTCGGGACTGAGAGCTTATCGCTGGAGCAGCAAAGCCTCCAACGACTCCCCCCTACTTCCCAACCAAGGGATCTCGGCTTCGCCCCCCTGCGCTTCCGCGAGCCCTCACTCAGAACCTCCCGTCGGCATCGATGACACGGGGGGAGGCCGGGGTCCTCTGAGCTGGAATTCAAGTCGATCCCCGGGGCCGCAGCCGCCTTGCTCAAGCTCGACAAGGATCTTCCTCCCCAGCTAGCGTGCAGTGGCCTCACCAAGTCCCACTCCGGAGGGATCGAACACGGTGCGTCCAAGCCAAACTCGGAGGCCGGTCCTTCCGGGAGCGTCCAGATGAAACCCTCAGACCAGGGGCCCCGGGTGGGCGAGAGGACCTAGGGCGGTGCCGGCCCAGCCACTCGAGGTCCAGCCCGGCCTCGTCATCCCCGGCAGCGAGCTGGAGGAGAGCTTCGCCCGAGCGGGCGGCTCCGGGGGACAGCACGTCAACAAGGTCTCGACCAAAGCGATCCTGCGCTGGAATGTACGAGAGAGCAGCGCTCTGAGCGAGACGCAGCGCGGGCGACTCCTAAACCGGCTGGCAGCGAGACTGACGCGGCAAGGCGACCTCGTCCTGCAGGCCTCCTCCAGCCGAAGTCAGTCCGCCAACCTGGAGGAAGTGCGGGTGCGGCTCGCGGAACTTGTGCGCAAAGCGCTGCAGGTTCAGCGCAAGCGGCGGCCTACCCGCCCAAGCCGCGCATCCAAAGAGCGGCGCCTGAAGGCCAAGAAGCTACAGGGGAGCAAGAAGAGCGGACGGCGGCGCCAGCACGAGGACTAAGCGGGAGGCTCCGGGGGCAGCGCGGCCACAGGCTCAAGAGGCCGTCTCGAGCCGATCCAAGGCCCAGCGGATGTTGACCCGGGCCTGGGTCTCCAGCAAGTCCGCGAAATACCGGGTGTCAAAGACGGGGCGGGCCAGGAGGCGCTCCAGGAAGGCACTCCGTCCCAGCCGATAGGCTACGGGGTCGACCACTGCAGCGTACTCGGCGGCGACCCCGTCCTCGTAGCGGGCGAAATCCGCTTCGGCACTGCCCAGAATGGCGCAATCTGCGTCCAAGAAGTGAAGCTCGTCTTGCCCCAACTCGTCATCAGCAGCCTGTCCGTGGAAGGCGGTCAGCCGGATCAAGCGGCCAACTCGGCCCGGGTCCCCGGCCGCGCTGCGCCCTCCTGCCTCCGCCTCCAGGGCGCCCAGCACCTTGGCGGCCAAGTCCGCACTTTTAGCCTCGTTGTCGGGACGCGCGGGATCGTAGATGGCGTCGTGGTAGAGCAAGGCGGCGAAGACGCTGTGAGGATCACCCCACCCGAGGTCCTGTTCGACCCGCTGGAAGCAGCCGGCAAAGTGCAGTAGGTGGTCGAGGGTGTGGTAGTGGCGGTGCGGCTCGCTGTAGCGAATTCCCAGCTCCGTCCAGGCCCCCTCGGACAAAGAAAACCCGCGAGGCGCGAGGACCTGGATTCGCTTTAGAGAAGAGGGTGCATCCGCCATGCCCGATCCGCTCCCTCCGCTACCAATCCGTCGGGCGATAATCCTTGAGGAAGCGTCCCCAGAGGTGCTCGCCGGTCAAGAAGCCGTCGAAGATCGGCGCGCAGATCCGGGCCGCGCCATCGACGATGTCCAAGGGCGGCGAAAAGCCGTGCTCTTTCACCTTGCGCTCAGCGTGATGGGCCGGATCCTCGTCAGTCACCCAGCCGGTGTCGACGCTGTTCATGTGGATGCCCGAGCGTACGTAGTCCGGCGCCGAGGTCCGGGTCAGCATGTTGAGGCTGGCCTTGGCCATGTTCGTGTGGGGGTGCCGCGCCGTCTTGAAGGTTCGGTAGAACTGCCCCTCCATCGCCGAGACGTTGACGATGTGCTTGTCGGCGGTCTCGACCTTCTCCATCAGCGGCTTGAGGCGTGCGTTGAGTACGAAGGGAGCGACGGCATTGACGAGCTGGACCTCCAACAGTTCCACTGCCGAGACTTCGTCGAGGAGGAGCCGCCAGCTGTTGACGGTACGGAAGTCCCGCTGCTGCAGATCGGCGTCCAGCTCGCCCGCCGGGAAGAGGTGGACGCCGGTGTCGAGGTCTTCGGGCAAGAGCGGCAACTGGGAGAGCTCGGCCGCTCCCCCATCGAGCTTGGCCAGGA
>CAZQTQ010000431.1:0-4222 GCA_964596025.1 uncultured Rickettsiales bacterium | reverse complement strand
TCGTCGTCGCCGGTGTCGTCGTCGCCGGTGTCGTCGTCGCCAGCGGGGCCCGAACCCCCGGTTGATGTGCCGACGTGACCCGTGGCCATGCAGCCCACCAACGGGCCGCAGAGAGCCAAGAAGGCCCCGGAGGCAAGGAAGGCGGCTAAGAGGGAGGAGGTCTGCATACGCTGGGCCTTGTTCCCCGGAGCCTGACGCTCTGCTTACGACCACGGGGTCGCGAGAGAGCGTATCTGAAGGATTCCTCGACGGCCAGGGCCTCGATGCGGGTGGGTTTCTTCACAAAACCCATCGGGCCTTACCGGGCCCGGTCGGTCGCTGCGGGTCTAAGTTGTCGTCCTTTTCGCCTTGCTAGACTTGTCCTATGGCAGAAGAACCCAAGGCAAGTCGGCGGGAGGTCGTCCTGGGATTGGCTGCCGGAGGCGCCACGCTCTGGGTAGGGTGCACCGGCGGAGGTCCGGAGGTTGTCCCCCCTCCGGGGGGCGGCGGAAGCGGCGGAGTCGCCGAGGACCGCATTGCTCAGGCTGAGCCTAATCCCCACTTAGACAGCAATCTCCGAGATTGTGAGGTGACCACCTCGGACATCGAGGGCCCCTATTACCTAGAGGGTGTGCCCATCCGTACCGAATTGGACCTCTACGGCGACGAAGGCCAGAAGATGCTGCTGACCGGTCGTGTTTTGGACACCAACTGCATCCCAATTGCCGATGCAGTCATCGACTTTTGGCAGGCCTCGCCGGCTGCTGACTACGACAACGATTCGGCCGAAATGCGCTACCGCGGGCAGCAGGCTGCGGCTGCCGACGGTTCCTTCGCGCTGACCACCCTCAAGCCGGGCTGGTACCTCAACGGCAGCAAGTACCGTCCGTCGCACATCCACGTGAAAGTCTTTGTGGGTGGTGAAGCGGTGCTGACCACCCAGCTCTACTTCGAGAGTGACCCGTACATTGTCGATGATCCCTGGGCGGGGTCCCCTTCCGCTGAAGACCGAATCCTGCAGCTCGACGCAGAGGTCGAGGGGGTGGAGCACTACTCGTTCGATCTGGTGGTCTGAAGCGACCGCAGGGGCCCCACCATGGGGCGGCTACTGGAGGGCTTGGACTGCCTCTCGGCACCACGGCAGGAGGTCCTGGACCGCCTTCCGCATGGCCCGGAACTCACACTGCAGGATTCCCCAGGTCTCCTCAGCCGGCGTCTCCATGCTCTGTTTGCCTCGATACATGTCGCGCAGGAAGAACTCGTAGGAGAGGAAGATCTCCCGAATCTTCTGATGCCGCTCCGTGACTCGCTCGAGGGTGCGCTGGGTCCGCTTGTTGCTGTGGACCAGCTTTTCGCACTCCCGGACCATCTTGTGGAGGCGCCTCATCTGTCGCTCTAGCTCCCGCACCTGGTCCGCCATGGTCCCCGGCTGGACCTGAGGTACGTAGCCCCCATGAACTTCGGCGATCCGTCCTCGTAGATCCCCGATGGGCTCGCTCATGTGGCGCTCGATCGCCTCGGCCAGCGGCATGGGCTCCAGGCCCTCAATGTGGGCCCCCCCCTCAGTGGCGTTGATGAAGAGGTGGTCGCCCTTCTTGGCCAGAACGGGCGCCAGGAGTTCGTAGAACTCGATGAAGCGACGCAACATGTGGCTGGTGTACACCTCGCCGCCTGCCCAGCCCCGCACCTTTTCGAGCTGGAACTGGAGGTCCGCCCCTCCGCCGACGTCGGTCAGCTTCCCGTCATCCCCCCGGAATTCGGCTGTCGCCTCACCCTCGAGGATCGTCAGCTGTTGGTCTGCGTCCAGATCTAAGGACGAGTAGGCCTGGTGGTTGCTGTAGGCAAGGTCCTGGCCGATGAGGGTGATGGGATTGCAGCCCAGGTAGTAAGCCAGCTGGAAGGCGGTGTGAGAGACCGAACCCCCACCAATCGGTCGCGTCGGTTTGTCCATGGCCTCCAGCAGGCCGTTTTCGTGGGTGGATCCATCCGTAAAGAGCCAAGTGCGCTGGCCCGGCAGGTTCATCATCCGTGGGTGTACGGAGAGGCGCAGGACCAGGTTCTCCAGGACGTCCGCTTTGATGCCGTCCAGGTGGACGTCCGGTAGGAGTTCGCTGTGGTCGCTCGCTACGATGAAGTGAGGTCGAAGCTCCATGGCCTGAAAGATCGGGGCGCAGCGATTGATGGTGATGACCAGCGCACGGTCGTTCAAGTCCTTGAGCAGGTGGAGGTTCTTGTCGAGGGACGGGCCAGCGGCCACCACAATGGCCGGAATTCCCTTGAACTGGTCGAACAAGAGTTCCACTGAAGGCGCGTCGCAGAGCTCGGTCACGTTGCGCAGCGCCTGGCCCGCGCACTGAGCGCCCTGAAAGCGCATCATCCCCAGGTTGCCTTGCCAGATGGAGAAGAGGCGGTCCCCGTTCCGAATCTTTTGGACCAAGGGGCTGGCCAGGTTGATCATTTCCTGTTCCTCGGGGCTCTGTGGGACGAAGCCATCCAGCTGCGACATCGCCTCCGCCAGCTTCGGCCGGAGCTCCTGGTTGCTGTCGCAGAGCTCGAGGATCTCCTTGTAGTCAAAGCGGGTCTGTGCGTTCCTGAGCTGATCCGAGAGTTCGCTGATCTGGACCAGGATGCCCATTGCGGCGAGTAAGCTAGCGTTCGAGGTCATGGCAGCGCTCCTACGGCGTCTCGGACGCCGGGCAGGATGGCCTGGACGCTCTCTCGAATGATGCGGAACTCCGATTCGACGATCGCCCAGTCGTCCACATCCTCTGGTTCCTCGGCCTGGCGGGCCAGATGAAGGTCCCGAATGGCGAAGACGGTCTTGTCGAAGATGGGCTGCAGCTTCCGCTGGGCCTTCCCGATCTGCTTGATCGTCCCTGGATCGCGCCGGCCCGAATGGAGCAGCTTGAGGCCCGCCCCGGTGATCTTGTGCAGCTGTAGAAGGTGCTGCTGAAGCCCCCGGATCTCCGAGGCGATTGTGCTTGAGCCAACTGGGGCCTCGTAGGTCTGGTGTGCAGCTTCGATGCGCTCTCTGAGGCCCGGGTGGACTTCCTGCATGTGCCGCTCAGCCGCCTCGGCCAAGGGTAGATGTTCCATTCCCTCAATAAAGGCTCCGCCTTCGGTAGCGTTGATGAAGTGCCGCCCGGGCAGCTGTCGCGAAACCAGCAACTCGAAGGTTGTTAGGTAGCGAGAGAAGGTTTCGTCGGTGCGGACCGGGGTTCCGTGCCACCCCTTGATCTCCTCGAGCGCGAAGGCGTGGCTTGCGGTAATGCCATGGGTTGCGGTTTCCATTTCCTGGATGGTGCTGTGTATGGCCACCGAT
Organism: uncultured Rickettsiales bacterium; assembly: GCA_964596025.1. Taxonomy (GTDB): domain Bacteria; phylum Myxococcota_A; class UBA796; order UBA9615; family UBA9615; genus CAZQTQ01. The sequence continues at coordinate 921 of CAZQTQ010000431.1, read as the reverse complement.
CCGTCGTCGGTCGCGATCACTCGCTTGTTGGCATCGACGTCGGTCTCGGAGTAGTGCCTGTCGTCGGTGTACGCGAGGTCCTGGCCGATCGTGACGATGGGGTTGCAGCCCATGCGGTAGGCCAACTGGAGGCAGGAATGCGCGACTGTCGCACCCCCCATGGGCTCGTGTGTTTTGCCCATTCGCTCGAGCAACCCGTCCTCGTGGCAGGAGCCGTCGGTGAAGAGAAAGGTCCGGCTCCGAGGGACGGTCCGCATTCGAGGGTGTACGGAGAGGCGCAGGATGAGGTTCTCGAGGACATCTGTCCCGACACCATCGAGGTGGGAATCGACGAGCTCAGCAGCTCCGTCTGTGGCAAGGACGAAGTGGGGCCGAAGGCTGCGCGCGGCAAAGATCTTTGCACAGCGGTTCATCGACACGATCACCGCCCTGTCCCGCAGCTCCTCCAGCAGGTGGATGTTTCGATCGAGGGAGGGACCAGCGGCTACGACGATGGCTGGGATGCCCTCGAACAGACCATCCAAGAGATCGACAGGTGGGGCACCACACAGGTGGGCGGCATTGTTCAACGCTTGGCAAACCTGGTCAGGCCCCTGTTCGCGCATGAACGCGAGATTGGCCTTCCAGAGGCGGAAGATGCGGTCGCTGTCGGCGATCTTCTGCGCTAGAGGTGCGGCCAGCCCGATGAGCTCCCGCTCTTGTTCGGTGTGGGGTGTGAAACCGCCCAGCTGCTCCATCGCTGCGCTCAGCTGGGGCCGAAGGAGCGTGTTCTGTCGGCAAAGTTCATGAATTTTTGCGAAGTCGAACGAGCCCCGGGCACCGATCAGTTCGTCGCTGAGCTCGCTCAGCTGCATGAGAAGCTGGACCGTTTTGAGGAGTTCCTGGGATTCACTCACCGGAGGTCTCCTCAACCGAGAGGAC
>CAZQTQ010000430.1:0-4227 GCA_964596025.1 uncultured Rickettsiales bacterium | reverse complement strand
GAGATCTCAACAAGATCAAGCTGTTTCTCTTCTGCAATCTGATGGGCTTCAGTAAGTACATTGATTCCCGACGTCCTGAGCTGCGTTCCACGAGGACAGCATGCTGCCGTTTCCGTTGTTCTCAAAGATCTGGTCGGCCCACCCCTCCAGCCCAAGGGCCAGGTCGAGATCGCCATCGCCGTCCCAATCCCCCCAGCTCACGGCATTTACCGCCCCTTGGAACCCCCCGGTCGAAAAGACGAGCGAGAGATCGCCAGCAACGTTTCCAAAGACCTCTGTGGACTGGCTGTAACGACCGACGGCAAGGTCCAAGTCGCCATCGCCATCCCAATCCCCCCAGTCGACGGACCGCGCCGCATCCAAGGCGCTTGACGAATCATCCTCCCACTTGACGAGTAGTCCATCCATGCCCACGAAGGCGGCGCCGCCCCAGTAGATACGAATCGGCTCCCCGACAAGGGCGACCGCAAGGTCGAGGTGGCCGTCCTGATCGACGTGCGCAAAAGCAAGGTCCAAGGAAGGGGCCTCCATCTCAGACCAGATTGGGTACCCGTCATGTTGGCTCCCGATCCCAATGTCCTCGGCGGCATCGAAGTCGAATAGTTCCAGGGACTCGGTGGGAACGCTTTCGGACTCAGAAGCGAGGGAGATGGCGAGATCCAAAACCCCTTGTCCATCCGAGTCGCCAAGGGCCAGAGCCCAAGCGTCTTTGGCCTCAGCCGACTCCCAATCATTGGTCCACCCAGTGGAGGTCTTGTTGCCAAAGATGCGTACTAGGCCTCCATCCGAAGACGCCGCTACGTTTAGGATCCCGTCTGCATCCACATCACCAAATGCGACGTCGGTGACAGCAATGTCCTGACATTCATAAATGGAGGAGTGGGCGGTGGCTGCCGGGTACTCCCAGACAACGCACTTGTCGTCGTCAGCGCCGCAGTCATTGCAGTTGACAACTGCCCCACCGAAAACAACCTTGACGCCGCCACCGCCGTCGAAATCACCAAAGGCGATGCCAGCGCTGAGGTGGTCCTCAGCGAACACCCATGCCGATCCTTGGGTGTTCTCGACAAAGGGAGCCCCTGGGTTCGAATCAGCCACATTCTCGTAGATGACGTTCCATCCACTCAGATTCGCCTCCCCCAAATCCAGGTCCCCGTCGCCGTCCCAGTCGCCCCAGGCCAACCCGGAGGACTCAGGCTGATAGGTACTGCTGGTAAAGACCACCGAGAGTGTCACGCCGTCGTTCTTGTAGACGGTCGTGGAGTGGCCTCCAATCGTGGACACCGCGAGGTCCAGGTTGCCGTCTTTGTCGTAGTCGCCCCAGGCCAAGTCCGCTGCCGGGCCAGCGACACTGGAGGTCCAGTAGCTGGCAAAAGAAGCGCCCTGGTTCTCGAATACCTCGACCGGTTGGCCCGGGGGTCCCCAGGCAACTGCGAGGTCCAGATCCCCGTCCTTGTCGACATCGCCCCAATCCAGGGCAACGACATCATCGATGCAGCTGGCCGACGTGCAGCCAATTTCGAGGAAGCCTTGGTTGGAGTATTCGTCCAAGACGGCGTGGCTCGACCGGCCCACGACGCCCGAGTCGTCCGAACCGCAACTCGAAAGCACGAGCAGCGCGCAGACACCCAAGAGGACGGTCCGAAGATGCATCACCACGGCTACCCAAGATTGCAATGGCATTCCAAGTCCCAGGACCCTGCAGCCTACCACGCAGCCCGGGCAGGAAATCGGGCACTGGGCTGCAATCTCCGTCCCGCGGAGCCACCCCAGAATCTCCCCGAGAACCGAGAAGAAGAACCAGTCTCCCCGCGCCAATCCCGAAGTCTCTTCTCAAGACAGTCACGAAACGGCCAAGACTTCTCCAAGAGTGGGTGCTGACCTAGGGACATGCGTACCTACAAACTTCTGTGGATGGTCCTTCTCCTGGGTTGCTACTCGCCGGAGGACATCCTCCATTCTCCAACCGACGACTGGGCGGAGGACGAGGTGTCCGACAACGACGAGGGAGCGGAGCCGACCGGGGACGGTGAGGACGACGACCCCGAGGACTCCGAGGACACCGGCGGCACCGACGAACCGGCGGGGGACGACGACACGAGCGACGAGCCAGCCGAGGACGAGACCGGCACTGAGACCGTGGCCGACGATGCACTGATCGTCTCCGCAAGCTTCCCGAGCAGCCTGGACTGCGGGGAGAGCGCGACCGCCACCGTGACCGTCCAAAACACCGGCACAGCCACCTGGACCCGGGGCAACGCCTTCAAGCTCGGCGCGATCGACGACTCCGATCCCTTCGTGGGGCCGGATCCGCGCGTCTGGCTGCAAGAGGGCGACGTCGTGGGCCCAGACGCCACTTGGACCTTCGAGATGACGCTGGTCGCTCCCGACGAGGGGGGCAGCTTCGACACGGACTGGCGGATGGTGCACGAGAACGTGAACTGGTTTGGCGAGAGCACGTCGACGTCCATCGAAGTCGAGTGTTCGGATTCCGAGTGGAGCGTCGTCGCCTGTGCCCGCAATGGCGCCGAGATCTGCGACGACGAGCTCTTCACTGTGCCGTCGAGCGGGGCGGTGATGGGACTGCTGTGCGAAGGGCCCAACGACGGGGTCGGCTTCGTCTCCACGAACACCGGCCCCCCCCAGAGCGACGGGATGGAGCGCTGCCAAGGGTGGGAAGACCAGAACCTCAACGCCTGGGACTACCTCGCCTACGTCGACTCGTTCGTCTGCGACACCGCGGGAGAGGTGCTGGTCTTGGACCTCAGCCCCTGGGCGGGGGGGAACCTGTGGTTCGGATCCCACGACAACCCGGCGGGCGGCGGAAGCATGACCAACATCTGCCTGGTGGAACAGAGCCCCTGAGGAAGCCCGGCTCGCTCCCGGAGCCGTAGGCGAGCGAGTCAGCAACCGGCGTAGACTCCCTGAATGCGCTTCGGTCTGGCCACGATCCTCCTCATCCTCGGACTGTTATTGCCCCCCGCACTGGCTAGGGCAGAGACGACGGCAGGACCCGGCAGTTCGCCCTACGTAGTCGTGCTCGGCACCGCCCAAGATGCGGGACACCCGCAAGCCGGCTGCGCCAAGGACTGCTGCGGCCAAGCTTGGGGCGAGCCTCGGGCAAGGCACCGCGTGGCGTCGCTCGGGATTGTGGACCCGGCGAGCGGCCAGCGCTGGTTGATCGACGCAAGTCCAGACTTCCCCGACCAGCTCTTTCACCTGGATTCGCTGCAGCCGAGCGCTACGGGACAGCTGCTAGACGGCCTGTTTCTGACTCATGCCCACATGGGCCACTACACCGGCCTGATGCACCTCGGCCGGGAGGCCATCGGAGCCAAGAAGGTCACAGTCCACGCCATGCCACGGATGGCCGAGTATCTGCGGACCAGCGGACCCTGGTCCCAGCTCGTCCACTTGGAGAACATCGTCTTGAGTCCGCTGGCCGACCAGAGCCCCATCCAACTCAACGAACGGATCGCGGTCACGCCCTTCCTCGTGCCTCACCGCGACGAGTTCTCCGAGACGGTGGGCTTCTTGGTGCAGGGGCCCAAGAAGACGGTTGCGTGGGTTCCCGACATCGACAAGTGGGAACGCTGGGAGCGGCCAGTAGAAGACCTGATTCGGAGCGTAGACGCTGCCTTTCTTGACGGGACCTTCTACGCCAACGGGGAGATTCCTCGGGACATGTCCGAGATCCCCCACCCCTTTGTCGTCGAGTCCATGGAACGCCTGGGATCACTTCCGGTGAAGCAGCGGGCTCGGGTGCGCTTTGTCCACCTAAACCACACCAATCCCGCTCTCCAGCCGGACAGCGCCGCCACCAAGGCCATCGAGAAGGCGGGCTTTGTCGTGGCACGGCTGGGAGACCGAGTCCTGCTGGGAGCGGACTGACCTTGGGTTTGGAGGGTGGCCGGGTTCTGCGACGAACCCGGCTTGACGGCAGCCACTCAACTAAGAAGCTGGAACCCGAAGACGACGACTAGCGAGTCCTCCTGCGAAGACCGAGAGGAGGGCCCAGAGACGGGCCGGTAGCGGCACCGCGCCCGATGGGGACAGGGTGCAGATGCAGCCGATGCCGCGCCGATTTATGGAATCGTCGTCGTCGTCGTCGTCGTCGCCGGCGGCGGAATCGTCGTCTCCAACCGTGTCGTCATCACCGACCGCATCGTCATCACCGACCGCATCGTCGTCCCCGGCGGCGTCGTCGTCCCCGGCGGCGTCGTCATC
>CAZQTQ010000429.1:0-4245 GCA_964596025.1 uncultured Rickettsiales bacterium | reverse complement strand
CCGTCGCAGTCGTTGTCGATCTCGTCGCAGCCCTCGGTGGCCGCGGGGTGGACCTCGTAGTTGGTGTCGTCGCAGTCGTCGGCGCAGGGCGAGAAGCCGTCCCCGTCCAGGTCGAGGAAGTCTGCGGTGGTGCCGTTGTCGACGAAGCCATCGCAGTTATTGTCTTCTTCGTCGCAGGTCTCGGGGGCGTTGGGATAGGAGAGGGGGTCGTCGTCGTTGCAGTCCGCTGGGACATCGCAAATCTTGAAGGTGTCGTTGTCCTCGTCCAGTCCGTTGTCAGCCACCCCGTCGCAGTCGTTGTCCGCATCGTCGCAGAGCTCGTCGGCGCCCGGGAAGGTCGTGGCCCCACCGGCGGTGGGGTTGTCGTTGCAGTCGAGTTCATCCGGTGGGTACGTCGCGGCGCAGCCCGCCCCGTCCTCATCGACGAAGCCGTCTCCGTCGTTGTCGAAGTTCTCGTCGATGTACTCGTCGCAGTCGTTGTCGGTGGCGTCGCAGACTTCGTCGGCCGAGGGGTTGGCCGTAGCGTCCTCGTCGTCACAGTCGTTCGGAGCGAGGTCTTCGTCCTCGCACTTCATGGCCGGGCAGAAACCGTCTCCGTCCAGATCCTCGGGGTTCACTTCCCCGTCGTCGTCGGATGAGGTGTCGTCGTCTCCGCCACGGCCTGCGTTGTCGCACGCCGGGAGGGCGGCGAGGGCAAAGAGCGACAGGGCGAGCAAGGCGAAGTGACGCAGCATCCAGCGAATCTCCAGGGGGTCCCCGGTCCTACCGTGTGAGGTTCGGTTGCACAAGGGCTAGCATTGTACATGCAGGATGCGAAGGGACGGGAGTTGCCCGGTCGACGGCGGTTGGCGTCGAGAATTCTGAGAAAGGAGTCATTGGTGGCCCCATCGAATTTCCTCCCCCTGGATCGCCTCCGCGGGCGGGCGCGGGACCTAGGCCTCTCGGTCGGTGCGGCGGTAGCCGAGCCCGGCGCCGAGGTCGAGCGCTACCGGCAGTGGGTGGCCGAGGGGCGCCAGGGAGAGATGGCCTGGTTGGGTCGCAACATCGACCGAAGAACGGACCCGCGAAGAGTCCTGGATGGCGCGCAGTCTGTCGTTGCTGTGGCACTGAACTACCACCCCGGCCCCTTGCCCCCGCCAAAGGACGACCGTCCACGGGGCCGCATCGCTGCTTACGCACTGGGGGACGACTACCACGACGTACTCCTGGAGAAGGTCCGGGCCTTGGCTTCCGCTCTGGACGATCCCAAAGCGCGTCCCTACGTCGACACCGGGCCGGTGCTCGAGAAGCCTTGGGCTCAGCGGGCGGGCCTGGGGTGGGTGGGAAAACACACCAACGCCGTCTCGAGGACTCTGGGGTCGTGGTGGTTCGTGGGAACGGTCCTCACAAGGTCTGAGATTGAGCCGAGCTCCGAACACGAGGATCACTGCGGCAGCTGTACTCGTTGCATAGAGGTCTGTCCGACCGGCGCCCTTCGAATGGAGGAGCCCTACAAGATCGACGCCAGACGCTGCATCTCCTACCTTACGATCGAGCTTCGTGGCTCGATTCCACGGGCACTACGGCCGCTGATTGGGGACTGGATCTTCGGCTGCGATCTTTGCTTGGACGTTTGCCCTTGGAACCGGTTCGCAGAGCCGAGCGGCGAGCCGCGGTTTGAGGTCAGGCCCTACCTAGTGACGCCAGCTCTTGAGGACCTCTTGGGCTGGGATCAAGAGACCTTCTCGCGGCTCCTACGGGGTAGTCCCATCAAGCGCACGAAGCGGCGAGGCCTCTTACGGAACGTGGCCGTTGCGATGGGCAATTCGGGGGACCGGAGTGTAGTGCCCGCCTTGGCCGGGGTCCTCGACGGAGAGCCGGAGCCGGTGGTTCGCGCCCACGCAGCTTGGGCACTGGGGGTTCTTGGCGGTGGAGCAGCGCAGGTGGCTCTGGAGCGCCACCGAAGGGATCCAGATCCCACTGTGGTCGAGGAGGTAGAAGCCGCGCTTCGAGGAGAGGTGGGGTGAGGTGAGTCACCGACCTCTGGGTTGGCTGGTCCCCCGAGCCCGCTAGAAGTCCGCTTGCCCCGGCGTGCGGGGGAAGGGGATGACGTCGCGGATGTTCTGCATGCCGGTCAGGTACATGAGCATGCGCTCGAAACCGAGGCCGAAGCCAGCGTGAGGTGTCGTGCCGTAGCGCCGCAACTCGAGGTACCACCAGTAGGGAGCCTTCTCCAGCCCGCGCCGGGCTATCTCCGACTCCAGCACCCCCAAGCGCTCTTCCCGCTGGCTTCCACCGATGATCTCTCCCAGCCGCGGTACCAGCAGGTCCGTGGCCGCCACCGTCCGCCCGTCATCGGAGAGACGCATGTAGAAGGCCTTCAGGTCGGTCGGGTAGTCAGTGACGAAGACGGGGCCTTGGACGTGCTCCTCAGCGAGGTAGCGCTCGTGCTCGCTCTGTAGGGCGACGCCCCACTCAACCGGGTACTCGAAGCTCCGCCCGGACTTCTCTAGGACAGCTATGGCCTCGGTGTAGGTCATCCGCGCAAAGGGCTTGTTGAGGGTGGTGTGGACGGTCTCCAGCACGCCTTTCTCGATCCAGCGGTCGAAGAACTCCATGTCCTCGCCGCAGCGCGCATGGACGTCGTTGGCGACGTCCCGGATGAAGTCCTCTCCCAAGTCGAGGAGATCGTCGAGGTTCGCGAAGGCGATCTCGGGCTCCACCATCCAAAACTCCGAGGCGTGGCGTGCGGTGTGGGAGTTCTCGGCGCGGAAGGTCGGTCCAAAGGTGTAGACGTCGGTGTAGGCGCTGGCGAAGGTCTCGACGTTGAGCTGGCCCGAGACCGTTAGGTAGCTCGGCCCCCCAAAGAAGGGCCCCTCGCCGCCACCCTTGATTTCGAACAGGTCGCCGGCGCCTTCGCAGTCGCTGACGGCGATGATCGGGGTGTGAATCCACAGGAATCCGCGCTCTTGGAAGAAGCGATGAATCGCCATCGAGAGGGCATTGCGGACTCGGAAGACGGCGGAGAACGTGCGGGAGCGGGGTCGGAGGTGGGCCTTCTCGCGGAGGTACTCGAAGCTGTGCCGTTTGGTCTGGAGGGGGTAGTCGGGGTCGCAGTCGCCGATCACCTCGAACTCCTCGGCCTTGATCTCGAAGTTCTGCCCTTTGCCCTGACTCTCGACGAGCTGGCCAGTGACCCGAACCGCAGCCCCCTTCTCCACCGGCTCGACAACCGCTGGGCCCAGGCCGTCCTTCAGAAAGACAACCTGCAGGTTGGAGAGCTTCGACCCGTCGTTTAGCTCGAGGAATGCGATGTTCTTGGAGACCCGCTTGTTTCGGATCCAGCCTGTGACTTCCACCCGGTCGCCCGCCGTCGAGGAGTCCAGGAGGTCGAGGATGGGGGTGCGACGTCGTTGGTGTGCGGTCATGGGGTGCTCCGGGGCAAAAGACGGGGGCCGCGGACAGTAGCAGAGATCGCGCTGCTACTCTGCGTTCCCGTGCCGAGACCATCCACCACGCTTCGAGACCCCTTGCACGGCACCATTCCGCTCTCCCAGGCTGAGCGGGCGGTGCTCGATCACCCCCTGTTTCAGCGCCTTCGCAACGTGCGGCAGCTCGGCTTTTCGGATCTGAGCTTTCCTGGTGCGACGCACAACCGCTACCTGCACTCCATCGGTGCAATGCACCTGGCCGGAAAGGCTTGGGACCGGGTGGTCCAAGAGGGTCCCGGCCAGAGCCTCGCTCCCGGCGAGGTCGACCGCCTTCGCTCCCTCGTCCGCACAGCTGCGCTCCTCCATGACTCGGGCCACGCTCCCTTCTCTCATGCCTCGGAGTTCGCCATGCCCACCCGGGGGGCCTTGGAGGTCCCGGTGTACGAGGCGCACCCCGCCCGCTTCGCCGTCGGTCGACAGGCCACGCACGAGGACTACACCGTCAAGATCGTCACCGATTCGTCGCTGACGTCCCGAGTGGCGGTGGCGGCTGACCTTCCGGCCCAGGCTGTCGCCTGCTTGATTGATCCCGACATTCCTTACGATCCGGTCTGGACCACAGCCGCAGGGGTGGATTGGCGGCCCCTCTTGCAGCAGCTCATCAGCTCCGAGTTGGACGTCGACCGCATGGACTATCTCGCCCGGGACTCGCACTTTGCGGGCGTCCACTACGGGGTATTTGATGTCCGGTGGCTACTCGACAACCTCTGCGCCCACGTGGTGGGCGGACAGGCCTTCCTCGCCATCGACAACCGCGCCATCTACGCCTTCGATG
>CAZQTQ010000428.1:0-4253 GCA_964596025.1 uncultured Rickettsiales bacterium | reverse complement strand
CTTGAGGTAGACGGCCAGATCGATGGCATCCCCGAGGTCCGCCCCGGGGTGGCTGGAGATGAAGTAGGGGATGAGGAACTGCTCCTTGCCGGCACGCTTTGAAGCCCGGGCAAAGGCGTCGGCGAACTGACCGAAGTCCGAGATGGATGGCTTGCGCATCTGATGGAGCACCCGATCCGAGGCGTGCTCGGGGGCGACCTTGAGGTGGCCCCCGACGTGGTGGGTCACCAGCTCGTCGAGGTAGGCGTCACTTTGTTTCGCCAAGTCCATGCGGACGCCGGACGCGATGTGCACCTTCTTGATCCCAGGCACCGCGCGGGCCTTCTGCATGAGCTGGACGATCGGCCCGTGGTCGGTGCCCAGCAGCTTGCAGACTGTGGGGTGGATGCAGCTCGGTCTGCGGCACCGTGCTTCGATGGCTGGCTGGGTGCAGCGCATCTTGTACATGTTTGCAGTGGGTCCGCCGAGGTCGCTGACCGTCCCCTTGAAGTCCTTGGACTCGCCGAGAGCCCGCAGCTCTCGGAGGATGTTTGCCTCGCTGCGGCTCTGAATCGGCCGTCCCTGGTGCATGGTGATGGAGCAGAAGGTACAGCCACCAAAGCAGCCTCGCATGACGGTGACGGAGTCCTTGATGGTCTCGAAGGCCGGGATCGGAACCTCGTAGGAGGGATGCGGCTTGCGGGCAAAGGGCAGGCCGTAGATGCGGTCCATCTCGGTCTCGCTGAGCGGGGCGACTGGAGGATTCTGGACAACAGCGCGGTCGCCGTGGCGCTGAACGACGACCTTGCCGTTGAGGGCGTTCATCTCTTCGTGGAAGAGGAAGGTGGCTCGAGCGAAGGCCGGCTTGTCGTCTCGTACCGTCTCGAAGGAGGGCAGCTCGACGGTCCCTTCTTCGGGCAAGGCGTCCTTCTTGCCGGCGAGCCAGGCTGCTCCCCGCATGTCCCGGAGGTCGCGCACCGTTTCGCCCTTCTTCAGGCGCCGGGCAATCTCGAGGATGGGGGCCTCGCCCATGCCGTGGACCACAAGGTCCGCTTTACTCGTCAGCAGGATCGACGGTCGCACCGTGTCCGACCAGTAGTCGTAGTGGGCGATGCGGCGGAGGCTCGCTTCCACGCCGCCAGCGACGACGGGCGCGGCGCTGCCGAGCCGCTTGTTGGCCTCTCTCGCCCGCTGGCAGTAGACGTTTGTGGCTCGGTTTGGCCGGAGCCCCGCCGTTCCTCCCGGCGAGTAGGCGTCGGCGTTCCGCACCTTCTTGCCGGCGGTGTAGTGGTTGATCATCGAGTCCATGTTCCCGGCGGAGATCGCCCAGAACAGGCGTGGGGCACCGAACTCTAGGAAGGCGTCGACGTTCTTCCAGGGAGGCTGGGAGAGGATGCCGACTCGGAAGCCCGACGCTTCGAGCACGCGGCCCAGCAGGGCCATGGCGAATGAGGGGTGGTCGATGTAGGCGTCACCGGTCACAAAGACGACGTCGACTTGGTCCCAGCCCCTCTCTCGGGCTTCCTGGCCCGACATCGGCAAGAAGAACTTGCTGACTTTTGCGGTCTTGCCCTTGGGCTTGGGCAGGTTCATCAGCTCGGGGGAGGCCGCCTCGCGTGGCGGCTCTCCCAGAGCTTCAACGATGGGCAGGGGGGGGGGCACGGCCCAGAGCATAGCTCCTGCAGGGCCCGCCCTTTCCTTAGCTGCTGGTCGACCAGGTCACTCTATTCTCCAGAGGGGGTCTCTCTGCTCGACGTGGCCGGCTTCTCCAGCCCTTGGGATGTTCGGGGCCCGCGGTCAGCGGATCCGAACCGCGGGTTCGTCTAGAGGTAGCGCACCCAAAACTCGGTCCGCGTCGCCTTGATCTCTCGCCATCGAGTGCAGGCGGGCCACAGCGCGGCGAGAACTGCGAGCCAGAGCCCCAGGATCCACAGCAGCTCCACCGGTTCCCCTGCGGGCACCTTGGAGGCGCCAAAGCGCAGCTGTGCCTGGAGGATGCCGACGGCGTGGTAGAGCGGAATGTGGAGCAGGTAGAAGAAGAGGGGGACGCGGCCTAGCGTCTCGAGAGCTTGGGCGGCGGAGCCCCGGAGACGAGCGAGGAGCGGCAGGAGGGCCAGCGCGGGGCCGAGCGTCATGAGGAGAAAATCCAAGGACGGCGGGTACTTACTGGGGTTCAGGAAATCGATGGCGGTGACCCACGCGCCCCGCTCGTGTTCGCTCCAGGGCCGCGGGTCGCCCAGGCCATTGAGGGCACGGACGACAAAGAAGATCAGGAGAAGGAACCCGCCGACGGCTGCGGTGCGGAGCGGAGTGTCCCTCAAGAGTGGAGCGGCCGCCCAGCCGACGGCGAGTACCAAGAACCAAGGAACGACGACGTAGACGTTCATTAGGACCAAGCCGTCCGGCGAGGTGAGCTCGTGCCAGCTGGGGTGGAAGAGCGCAGTCCACAAGCTCCCCTGTGCCACTGGGAAGACCGCGAGGGCCAGGGAGGCAGCCAGAAGGACCATTGAGCCTCCGATGGCCCAGAGGACGCCCAGGTGGATTTGCTCGAGGGCAAAAAACCAGGAGACGTTGACCCAAGTCACCTCCAGGAAAAGTAGCCAGATGCCGCGGCTGAAGAGCCAGCGCTGGACCCAGCGGGGGTCCTGTCGCTTTTCTGCGGCGAAGCGGGCCGCTGACCCGGCCAGGAAAATGAAGACAGGTGCGCAGAAATGGGTGACCCACCGGAGGGCAAAGAAGGCTGCAGTCGTCGTCTCCAGGTCTTCCGGGTTCGACCCCTGCGGCGCGACAAAGTCCCGGCAGTGGTCCAGCGCCATGAAGACGAGGACGAGGCCGCGCAGGCGATCGATTGACGCAATCCGCTCAGTCGCCAAGGAGGGCCTCCAGCTCGTCCAAGTCCAGTCCACTGATGCCCTGCGCACCCTCGAGAACTGCGCTAGCCATGGCTGCCTTGGACTCCTGCAGGGCAAGAACTCGCTCCTCGACCGTTCCCTCGCTGACCAGCTTCCAAGCAAAGACGGGCTTGTCTTGGCCGATGCGGTGTGCCCGGTCGATGGCCTGCTGCTCGACGGCGGGGTTCCACCAGGGGTCTAGGAGGAAGACGTGGTCGGCCGCCGTGAGGTTGAGGCCAGTGCCACCGGCCTTGAGCGAGATGAGGAAGACCGGAGGCCCGCTCTCGGCCTGGAAGCGGCAGACCAGTTCGTCGCGGTTCTTCGTACTCCCATCGAGGCGGAGGAAGTCCAGGTCTGCCTCCTCCAGGCGCGGCTCGATGAGGTCCAAGAGCCCCGTCCACTGGCTGAACACGAGGGCTCGGTGCCCACTAGCACACAGGCTCGTGAGCGCTTCCATCAGGCGGTCGAGCTTGCCCGAAGCGCCCGTTGCCGAGCCCCCCGGCAGCAAGCCGGGATGGCAGGCGGCCTGCCGAAGGCGGGTCAGCGCGGCGAGCAGGGCCATTCTGTTCTTGGGTGCCGCCCCCGCTCGTTCCTCGCCCGCCCGTCGAAAGCCGTGCTGCGCTGCCACGCGTACCGCTTCGTAGGCCTTCTTCTGGTCCTCGCTGAGGGGGCAGAACAGTAGATCTTCGTTGCGGTCGGGTAAGTCGGCGGCGACTTCCTGCTTGCGCCGACGCAGTACGAAGGGCGCGATCCGGGTGCGCAGCAACTGGAGGGCTTGTGGGTCCCCCGCCGCCGCAGGACCGCCCAGACGTTCGTGGAAGCGGGTCTCCGATCCAAAGAAGCCGCGATTGAGGAAATCCATGAGCGACCACAGCTCACTGAGCCGGTTCTCGATGGGCGTCCCCGACAGCGCGAAGCGGTGGTGGGCCTGCAGTCGGCGGGCCGCGCGGGCGGTCTGGCTCTGCGGATTCTTGATCGCTTGCGCCTCGTCGAGGACGACCGAGTGGAAGCTCAGGCCTTCCAGGGCCTCGATGTCCCGGCGCAGCACGGCGTAAGACGTGATGACGAGGTCTAGCCTTCCTTCCCGCAGCTCTTTCAGAACTTGGTCTCGGCGAGGGCCGTGCAGCAGCGCGGTCGAGAGGCCCGGCACGAAGCGCGCCGCTTCCCGCTGCCAGTTGCGAAGCACCGAGGTGGGGGCAACGACCAGGGCAGGTCCCTGCTCTCGTTGCGCAAGCAGGACACAGAGCGTCTGTACCGTCTTGCCCAGTCCCATGTCGTCGGCCAGGACCCCTCCGAGGCCCTGCTCCGCCAAGAAGTGCAGCCAAGACCAGCCCTCTTCTTGGTAGGGCCGGAGCGTCCCGTCGAAGCCTGCTGGCGGCGGTT
>CAZQTQ010000427.1:0-4265 GCA_964596025.1 uncultured Rickettsiales bacterium | reverse complement strand
CCGCCTCCGGAACGACCGCCACATCCCCGGCCAGGCCTTTCACTGGGAGCTGCGGTCCGAGGACGACCATGCAGTCCATTTGCTCCTGCCCGAAGCTCGGAGGGACCTCCGGCTCTACGTGACCTGCGCCGACTTCCGTGACGAGGACGGCATCAATCAGTTTCAGACCTACGTCACGCCCATCAGCGCGACAGAGTGCCTCTACTGGGAGTGCTACCGGGTGCGCTCGGACAACCGCCTTGCACGCTTGTTCGCGCGCCTCTGCTTCAAGACCGTAGTGGTGCACCTGCTCGACACCGAAGATCGCTGTTGGGCCAGCGAATCGGCGGCGAACTTCCTGCGGGGTGAGAACATCCACCTAAGCGAGACAGATCTGCCCCTCGGCACCCACCTCCGGAAGTTTGTTTTGCCGCGCTCTGGAGGCGAAGCTGCGGGCCCATCCGAGGGAGGCGTAGGCCCGTAGTTTCCCAAAGCCGGCTAGAGTAAGGGCGTGCAGGTGCCCGAACTCGATCTCTCGGCCTTTACCGACATGCCGTTTCCGGTCGCTTCTCAGCGAGGGCTGCGTAAGAAGGGGATCGTGGGTCTCGAGGCCATGGGCCGCAAGCTCGTGGTTCTGTGGAATGAGGGCCGGCCGCGACTCTTTGAGGACGCCTGCCCTCACTTGGGCTTACCACTGTCCTATGGCGCAGTTGACGGCAAGGCCGTGCGCTGCCGCTACCACGGCTGGGCCTTCGCTGCGGAGGATGGGAAGGTGGTCGACCAGCCTACCCTCCGAAAGCCGCACAACTGCGCCCTCAAGCAGTACGGTGCGCTTCTCGCCGGCGACTTGGTTTTTGGTTGGATCGGGGCACAGGATCTTGAGCCCGAGGTGAGGCGGCGCCTGCCCGATCCCGTCATGACCGGCATGTCGCTGTACCGCCTCGAGTTCGCTTGCCCCTTCTACATGGCGCTCTTCTCCTCGGTGGACTACGCCCACTTCCCCTTCCACACCGGCTACCGCCCCCTCTACGCGCTCTACAGCAAGTTCAGGAGCAACAACCACCTTCCGGGGACTTCGTTTCCTTCGAAGGTTGTAGCCGAAGAGCCCCATCGGGTTACGGTTCGGATCGATGAGGCCGATCGGGACATCCACCTCTACGCAACGGCTACTGAGATGGACGACAAGGGGGTCAACTTCTTTCAGACCTTCGTTACCCCGATCTCTCCCATGCGGACCCTGTACTGGGAGTGCTACCGGCCCCGGTCGAAGAACCCCCTGGTTAACGCTGCTGCCCGTGCCTCTTTCCGGGTAGTGACCACTCGCCTCTTGTCGGGCGAGGACCGGGTCTGGACCGGGGCTTCAGCCCCCAACTTCGTGCGGGGAGACAACATCCACCTCAGCGAAAACGATGTGCCTCTGGGGGCGCACCTCCGAAAATTCGTACTTCCTCCTCTGGCGTCCTTGGATGGATGAGTCCCTAAGGGAGCCTGATGGGCTGCTCCATCCCCGGGTGTTGCCGTGAGTCGCGAACTCACGCTGGCCTTGGGGCTGGTTGTCGTCGTGCTGCTGGTCTTCGGATTGCCTCGGGTTCGCGAGGTCCTGACCGGTTTTTTTCTCTTTCATCCCCAGCGGGGGCAAGAGCGCACACCTGCTGCGGTGGGCCTTGAGTTCGAGGAGCAGTGGATCCAGGCGCCCGATGGCGTGCGGACCCAGAATTGGTGGATCCCCTACCAAGGTCCGGCGGAGCGACGCCTGCCGGTGGCTGTACTCAGCTTCCACGGCAACGCAGGCACGATGAGCGATCGGCTCGAATACACGCGTCCTCTGCACGATCTGGGTGTGTCGCAGTTCATCGCCGAATACCGTGGCTACGGAGACAGCCAGGGCCGGCCCAACGCTTCGGGCCTGGAAGCTGACGCCCACGCAGCCTTGGACTGGCTACGGGAGTCCCAACCTGAGCTCAAGATCGTGGCCCATGGACGGTCCTTGGGAGGAGCCGTCGCCATCAGCCTCAGCGACCAGCCGCTCGATGGCCTCTTCGTGGAGTCGACCTTCACCTCCCTGACCGAGATGGCGCCTCGGTCGGGTCTGCCGTTCGCGGCCCAGCTGATTGCCTATGATTTCCCCTCCAAGGAGCGCATTGGTCGGTATCCCGGCCCCGTCTTTCTGGTTCACGGCGGTCGGGACGAGTTGATCCCCTTTTCGATGGGTGAAGCGCTGGCTGAGGAGGTACGGCAAGGTGCCGGTCGCCTGAGCTGGTTTCCCGTGGCCCACGGCGAACACAACAACGTCTGGGGTGTGGCCGGTCCGGGCTACTGGACCGCCGTGCGTGCTTGGCTGGAGGAAATCGCAGGCTAGTTCGTGGTTCTCTGCCTCTTCCCTTGCTGCGGGGGAGCGGAGCCTCCGTCTAGCGAAAGTTCCGCGAAGGAAGGCCCGTCCAGGTGGGGCGGGCTCGGGAGCGGGCCCCTTGGGTCGCTCGCACCCGGCCGAGATCCTCAAACTCTTCCGCCAAGACGTGCACTACTCCATCTTCCTCCTGGACTCGCCCCCAGCAGGCCAGGAGCTGTGCCCGACTCAGGAGGCGGCGCTGCTTCTCCCAGATGCGCTTGCGCACAATGAGGTTGGTGAAGCCCATCTCGTCCTCCAGGGTGACAAAGAGGGTGCCATGGGCGGTCTGCGGTCGCTGGCGGCAGATGACCAGCCCCGCGGTGTAGACCGGAGCGCCGTTGCCCAAGGGGCCGATCGCTTCGCTGGGTACGATGCCACGTGCGTTCAATTCCTCCCGCAGGAGTTGGAGGGGATGCTCCCTCGGCGAGAGGCCGAAGGTGGCGTGGTCCTGGAGGTTGCCCTCCAAAGGGCTGAGTTCTTCGAAGCCGGGCAGGGTCTGTTGCTGAGCTGGCCCCTCCAGCGGGAGCCGTCGCCGCAAGCCCCCAACCGTCCACAGGGCCTGACGGCGATTCAGCCCAAAGCATGCAAGGGCGTGGGCTCTGGCCAACCCTTGCATACGCCCTCGATCCAGGCCCGTGCGCTCGAAGAGTTCCTCTGCTGAGGCGTAGGGCCCCGAGGCCTTGCGTTCGTCTTCAACGGCCCGCCCGTCGTTCTCGCCGAGCCCCTTGACCTGCAAGAGGCCGGTGCGGATGGCCTCCTTGCCTTCGCAGGTCCAAGCCCAGTCCGAGCGATTGATGCACAGAGGCAGGATGCGGATCCCGTGCCGTCTGGCGTCGCCGACCAAGGTGGCGGGGCTGTAGAAGCCCATGGGCTGGCAGGTGAGGAGGGCGGCAAAGAAGGCCGCAGGCTCGTAGCGCTTCAGCCAGGCCGAGGCGTAGACGATGAGCGCAAAGGAGGCCGCGTGGCTCTCGGGGAAGCCGTAGGCGGCAAAGCCCCGCAGCTGGTTGCGGATCTGCAGGGCAACCTGTCGGTCGATGCCTTGGGAGACCATGCCGTGGACCATCGACTCCATGAGGGCCTCGCGTTCGCCACTCTCCCGCTTGAAGCCCATGACCTTGCGCAGTTGGTCGGCTTGGGTCGGGCTAAAGCCTGCCGTTGCGATCGACATCTTCATGGCTTGTTCCTGAAAGAGCGGGATCCCCAAGGTGCGCTTCAGGATGGGCTCGAGGCTGGGGTGGGCGTAGGTGACTGGCTCGATTCCCTTCCTCCGCCGCAGGTAGGGATGCACCATGTCCCCTTGGATGGGGCCAGGGCGAATGAGGGCCACCTCGACCACCAGATCGTGGAAGCACCGGGGCTGGAGGCGGGGCAAGGTGTTCATCTGGGCCCGGCTCTCGATTTGGAAGACGCCAACGGTGTCGGCGGCGCAGATGAGGTCGTAGACCTGGGGGTCGTCGTAGCGCAGGTGGGCCATGTCGAAGTCCTTGCCTTCTCTGCGGAGCAGTGCTCTGGCCTCTTGGAGGACGCTCAACATGCCCAGGCCCAAGAGGTCGATCTTGACCATGCCGGCGTGAGCGATGTCGTCTTTGTCCAACTGCAAGACTGTTCGATCCTCCATCGAAGCATTCTCCGTGGGGCAGGATTCCGCGATGGGTCGTCCGCTCAGCACCATGCCGCCGCTGTGGATGCCGAGGTGTCGAGGGAACCCGCAGATGCGACGGGTCGCGTCCACTACCTGGTTGAGGACCTCGGTCTCTTCAGTGATGAGCCCCTCGTCGGTGAGCAGGGCGTCGAGTTCGTCCGCGTGAGCGTGGTGACTCACGGACTTGGCCAAGCGATCTGCTTGATCCAAGCCGAGCCCAAAGGCCTTGGCGACGTCCCGCACGGCGCTCTTGTG
>CAZQTQ010000426.1:0-4266 GCA_964596025.1 uncultured Rickettsiales bacterium | reverse complement strand
CAGCTCAGCCCGTCCCCAAAGAGGATGGCCGCCCCGAGCAGGAGGCCCCAACGCACGAGCTGACTGAAGGCCTCGGCAAGCGACGCCGTCATGCAGAGGATCGAGGGGGGAAAGCGAACCTTCTTGACCAGGTGAGCGTTCTCCCGAACCGAGTTCACCGAGCGGGTCAGTGTCTCCGATACGGCCAGCCAAGGGACCATCCCGCAAAACAAGAAGAGCGCGTTGGTCGCCGTGGAGTAGTGGTCTTCGAAGCGCACCCGCAATATGACGGTGAAGACGAAGGTGTAGGTCAGAAGCTCCAAGAGCGGGTGGACCACGGTCCAAAAGAAGCCCATGAGGGAGCCGACGTAACGTGTCTTGATGTCCTTGATGACAAAGGAGCGGACCAGCGCGACATAGTGGGTCGTTCGCTGCGGCCAGTCGAGCCACAACTCAGAGAATGGGCTTTGGTCTGTTCGGGTCGCCTGTTCCACCTACAGATCAGTTTGACAGGCTCTCAGTCATCCTGCACGAGAGGGCGCTCGGGAGATGAGGGCCCCGACTCTGGTAGGATCCTGCCTTCGTCGGGGGCGCTTGCGCTTTCGCCCTTCATCGGTACCTTGTGGGACTTCATGCGCAGCTCCTCCCTCGGCCTCGCCCCCACCTCTGCTCTTGGGTGGTTGTGTGTCCTCGTCCTGGGGGTGGCGTTTTCCGGCTGCGCCCCCGGTGGGGTGGCAATGCAGAGTTGGTGGGGCCCGCTTGCGGTCGACCAGGGCCCAGCCGACTTCGACGACGGCGGGACCTTCAAGATTCGGGGCCTGGCCCACCGCATGACCATCAGCGGCCCCGATGGGGAAGAAGACCTGCTCAGTTTGGCCTTTGTCGGAGCTGAGGAGCCGGCGTCCTGCAACCTCTACAGCGACTACCTGCGCCAGGTCTGGGATGTCCAGGGCTTCGTCTCGGCGATGCTCTCCCGCGACGCGGGGGACCGCCCACCGGCTGACGAGTGGTTTGCCTACGCGTGCCAGACCCTCAGCGGGGCAGCTCACGGGGCCTTCGGTGGGGACGGAACCTACCGTGCCCTTCATCTCCTCCTCGGCTTGACCGGTCTCGATGGCGCCGAGACGGGACTGGGCTTTCCGCCTGCCTGCCCCCTTGAGTTGGACACCGAGACGGGCGAGTGTCCCGGGCATCCCGAGGACATCCATGTAGGCGCAGGCGCCTTGCTTCCCGGGACCGCGGTGGTGCGTCTCCACGAGCGGGCTAAGCACGGCGCCTCGCTCCTCCCCGATGGCGGCAGCGGTCCCTGGACGGCGCAGGACCTGGACCCCGCGGAGAGCTGCCCCACGATCCTAGAAGCCCTTGTCGCTGAGTACGAGGCGGAAGAGAGCATCGCCTACCCCGACTCCCAGTCGGTGGCCATGAGGGCGGCGGCTCACGTCTACTACCACCAGTGGGTGCCTGCGACGGAGCTCAGCGTGGGTGGGGCCTCCGAGCTCCCCGGCGTAACCGTCGGCGACTGGGGTGCCGCTGGCAGCGTGGGCACCGAGGTGCGGCCCACGGTCTTCGCGTCCGCGAGCCGCGCGCCGGATATTTTTCCGTACAGCCAAGTTCTCCTCAGCACCTTGGGCCAGCCTGTAGACGTCGAGCCCTGCCACGAACTGGACTCCTACAGCGCTCTGGTCTGGCCTGAAGTCGCTGGTTTTTTTGATGCCGCTGCCCCTACAGCATTCGACGACTTGCTGGTGACCGGGGGCGACGATGACGACTCTGGACTCTGAGTTCGCGGGGCCCGCCCGCAGTTCGCTTTCCACAGAGCACACTGCGGTCTTCTGTTGACACTCGAAGCGGTCTTCTGTTGACAGGTGCGGCAGGCCTCGGCTTCAATGGCGGCCTACCGGTTTTCGGTTTCCCGTCCTCCCTTTCCCGACCCGAACCGGGCTGGAGGTGGTCATGAGTAGCAGACCTTTTAGCCCTGGCGGTGCGTTCACCGCCAACGGCGTGATCGAGGGCATCGTCCTCGACAACAAGGATCCCGAGGGCATCGGTCGCATCCTCGTTCAGTACCCCTGGCTTCCCAACGAGACCAAGTCCGCTTGGGCCCGTATGTCGACCGCCATGGCCGGTAACAAGATGGGGCTCGTCGTCTATCCCGAGAAGGACGATGAGGTCCTGCTGGACTTCGTCAACGGGAATGTCAACGAGCCGGTCATCCTCGGCAGCCTGTACAACGGCAAGGACAAGCCGCCCTTTGACAACGCAGACGGCAAGAACAACATCCGCACCTTTGTATCCCGCAGCGGTCACGTCATCGAGGTGGACGACAAGGACGGCAGCGAGAAGATCACCATCAAGGACAAGAGCGGTGGCTTGATCATCGAGATGGACTCCAAGAAGGAGACCATCACCATCACCAGCTCGGGCGATCTCACGATTGACGCCAAAGCCAACTTCCAGGTCACAGCCAAGGACATCAAGATGGAGGCCTCGTCCAAGGTGAAGATCGAAGGCAAGTCTGGCCTTGAGGCCAAGTCTGGCGCCCAGGCGAAGGTCGAGGGCAGCTCCAAGGTCAGCGTCAAGGGTGCGACCGTCAACCTGAACTGAGTAGAGAAGTTCGATGTTTCGCGACAGTCTCTTCGACACCATCCCCGGCCTGCTCGTTGGCACGGTCGTCGACAACAAAGACAAGGATGGCTTGTACCGCGTACAGGTGAAGTACGTGACGCCGTCTGGGGACATCAATTCCGCCTGGGCCCGGATGATCACCTGCATGGGCGGCAAGGAGATGGGCTTTGCCTGCATCCCGGAGAAGGAGGACGAGGTTCTCCTGCGTTTCGTCAACGGACATCCCGACCAGCCCATCGTGGTGGGTTCCGTCCACAACGGCAAAGACAAGCCCCCGTTCGACAACAGCGACGGGAAGAACGATGAACGCATCTTCTGGTCCCGCAATCTCCACAAGCTGACGATGAACGACAAGAAGGGCAAGGAGTTCATCTCCATCGAGTCGACCGACGGCAAGACGACTCTGAAGATGGACACCAAGGAGAAGGCCATCGCGTTCACCGCCAAGAAGGACGTGAAGATCATCGTCGGCAAGACGCTGAAGGTCGCTGCGGGCAAGAACATCGAGATGACGGCCAAGTCGAAGTACGCCCACTCATCTGCAAAGGACATGGAGCTGAAGAGCGGGTCAAAGCTGGACATCAAGGGGACCGCAGGCGTGTCGCTGAAGGGCCCAAAGGTTGAGATCAAGGGGGGCTGACCTGATGTCGAAGGCCCCCTACGCTGACGCCCTCGAAGCCCTTGAGTCCAGCCGCACCATTAAAAGAATGGCGCGCGCGAGGCTTGAACGACTGAATCGGAGAGCCCTTGGTGCAGTCGAATTCTTCCTCCGATTCCCGGATCGTGCCCAATCCGTTGCACAGCGAGGACTCGAGCGTGCTCTGCGGGCAGAAAACGCGCAGCGAGAATTGGTTGGGGGGGTGACAAGGGTTCGGGATCTTCGGTACCGTTCGGGGCCCTGGGATCCTGGAGCGGATGAACTGCTCCCAGTTTCCTGGTTCCTGCTCTGGCGGAGCAATATCGACTGGGTCCCCGATCCGGTCAACCTGAGGAGAGAGTCGAGAGTACGGGCATTGACGGTGGAGCGTGGCTGTCCTAAGCGGCCTCCGAGGGAACGTCCCCCCAAGCTATCCGACTCCGTTTTTAAACCCGCGCGTAAGCGCATTAGGCCCAGGGATGCCTTCTCCCTGAGAGGCCGAACCCAAACGGAGGAATGAAAGTCAAATGCCCAACTACCAAACACCTGGTGTGTACATTCAGGAGATCGAGTCCGGCAGTATCCCGCTGGAAGCGGTCGCCACTTCGAACTGCGGCTTTATGGGGATCATCCCTGTCAGCTCGTTTTCGGAGGTGACCTGGAGCAACTCAAAGGGTGAGTCCCAGCTCAAGCGACTCTCCGGCGCCATCGCTCCCGACGCGAAGTCCAAAGTCGACGATGTGGCTTCCATCGTGTCCAGCCTCGGCCTCGGTGGCGGCGACGTCACGGACTTGAACAAGTTTGGCGCGCTCTACGGCGTCAAGCCCAAGGTCACCCTCAAGGGCGACAACGCGACCATCGAGTTCGGCAAGGCCAAGGTCGAGACCTCGGCCTCGGCGGTCAACGCCAAGGGCCAGGTCATCACGGCTGACAAGACCAAGGTTGCGTCCATCATCGATGAGCTCGCCGCCAACGCAGGCGTGGCCAAGCTGGCCCCGTCTTCGGTGCCTGATGTCATCACCGCT
>CAZQTQ010000425.1:0-4268 GCA_964596025.1 uncultured Rickettsiales bacterium | reverse complement strand
AAGGCCTCGGCGGACTGGTTGGCAGTGTTGGCGAGCGTGGCGACAAGCTCAGCGCCGGCGAGCGGCAGCTCCTCGCGCTCGCTCGGGTCCTCCTGTACGACCCCGCGGTGCTGATTCTCGACGAGGCCAGCTCCAATTTGGATGCCTTCTCCGAGGAACGGACCCAGCACGCCATCGAGCGGGTGATGACGGGACGAACGACCCTCGTCGTCGCCCACCGGCTGTCGACCATTCATGGGGTCGATCGCATCGCTGTCCTCAGCGGAGGCAAGTTGGCCGAGCTCGGCAGCCACGGCCAACTGATGGAGCGATCCACTCTCTACCGTCGTCTCTACGAGACCTACTATGCGCTCGGGCCTGGGGACGGGGCGGTGGCATGAGCAGGGAGCCGGTTCCGCATCACGGTGGCCCCTTCCGTCGCTGGATTTTCGTCTCGGACCTCCACCTGCGCGGGCCTGCGGATCCCAACCAGGCCTTGTTCCTTCGGTTCCTAGCTGATCGCGTTGCTTCGAGGCTAGACACCCAGCTCGTGGTGGCCGGAGATCTCTTCGACTTCTGGCTGGGGCTGGAGGGCCACGTACCGGAGGCCTGCCGTCCGGTGGTCGAGGCGCTCGAAGCCTTGCCCTCGGTACTCTGGCTGGAAGGCAACCACGACATGCGAATTGAGCGCTCTCTCGGTCGGACGCCGAGGGGAGGCCTGCAGGTCTGTTCTGGAGCAGTCGATCTGCGCTGCGGAGACCTGCGCGTGAGGGTGGAGCATGGCGACCTGGTGGATCCGGAGGACCGGGGCTATCGACTTCTTCGAAGGGTACTGCGCTCCCAGGCCCTCCATATGGCAGCCCGATTCACCAGCCCCCGCCTCCTCCATGTCCTAGGCGCCGCTGGTGCGCAGCGCTGGAGGGGAGTGGACAAGGACTACAGTGGTCGAGAGCCCCACTGGTTGGCGCTGAGCCGAACCTATGCCGGTGAGGTCGTCCCCGATCGGGCCGACGTCCTCGTTCTGGGTCATGGCCACTACCTGGGTTGGTGGAAGGAGGCGCTTGTCTGCCTTGGGGACTGGCTGGGCTTCTACAGCTACTTGGAGATCAGCGAGGACCGGTCGTGCGCGCTCAAACGCTACGAGGTCAGTTCAGACGAGGACGAAGTCCTATGCTCTGGGCCGGTGGGGGAGATTGCCCCTCGGCTCTGAGCCCGAAGCTCGTGCCAGGACTAGGCTCCGTCGGTCGGAGCCACCTCATCTTCGTCCTGCTTCCGGCGGCCAAAGGGCCAGCGTCGTCGTTTGCGGGGCGCCTCCTTGACCGTGTCTTGACCGCTAGCGCCGTCAGAAGCTGCGACGGGCCCGGCATCGTTCGGGGGAGTGGGTGCCGACGGAGCGGTCTCCCCTCCCCAGGTGCGCCCAGGGCTCGCGCCGTCCTTGGCTGCCACAGTGGCCTCGGTGGGGGCGGTCGGAGATGTTGCTTCAGCGGTTGCTGCGCTCTGGCTCGGTCCGGGTGCGCCGGCCGAGTCTCCGGGAGTCGAGGGCGTGGTCCCCGCCCCTTCCGCTGGACTCGCCTCTTGCTTCGCCGCGTTGCGGGTGCTGGGTTGGCGTCCACGTCGACGGCTTCGGCTTCGGGAACTCCCAGAATTTTCGTGCGGCGTCTCGCCTTCTCTGGAGTCGTCGTCTGGACTGGCCGTTGCGGTTGTGTCCCCGGCGTCCCCGGCGCTCGGGCTCGACTCGGCCTGTAGGCCGTCCTGGTCGTTGCTTTCGCGATCGCGGTTGCGCTTGCGCCGTCGCCGCCGCTTTTGCGAGCGGCTTAGGTTGTCCTCGGCCTCTGCGGGGGAGTCGTCCGCTGCTCCGGCTTCATCGCCACTGGCCGCAGCGTTGCTCTTGGCCCCTTCCGAGCTGTCGTCGCCCGAGTCGGCTCGACCTCGACCTCGACCTCGACCTCGTCCCCGGCCCCGACCCCGGCTTCGCCGGCGACCGCTGCTGCGACCGCTGCTGGCCTCTTCGCCGCCTTCGCTGTTGGCTCTTGCCCCCTCCTCGGGCTCGTCGTCTTCGGCCTCGAGCGCGGCGAGCTCCGCTTCCTCCTCGGGATCGAGCGGGACCTCCGGCGGAAGCGCCGCAGTCGTCTCCTCTATCTCAAGGGTGGGCGGGAGGACCTCGTCTTCGGTGCCATCTGCCGCTTCCTTGCGCAGCGCCATCACGGTCTTGTGTTCGGCCTCTGGAATTTCACCCAGGGTCTGCCAGGTCGTCGTCTGCTCGTTCCGGTGGGTGCCCGGCCGTCCTTCGATGACGACAAGGACCCCGAAGCGGTACTCGAGTTCGATGAGGTCTCGCCGATGAGCGTTCTGAATGAAGTCCGCCAGCTCGGGGTGAAGCGTGACCGTGGCTTTGGCGAAGGTGCCGGTGGCCGCTTTGGCTTCGACCATGCGCAGGATTCGCAGCGCGATGAATTCGGGCGAGGGGACAAAGCCCCGGCCTTCGCAGGTCGGGCAGTCTCGGTGGGTCTTGAGGTGCAGCGCCTGCTTGATGCGCTGGCGGTTGAGCTCAAGCAGGCCGTTTTCGCTGATGCGTCCGACGTAGCTGCGGGCCTTGTCCTGCTTCAGCGCGGTCTTCAGGACCTTCTCGACCTGGCGGTTGTGCTTTTGGGTCGCCATATCGATGAAGTCGATGACGATGAGGCCGCCCAGATCGCGCAAGCGGAGCTGGCGGGCGACCTCCCGGGCCGCTTCCAGGTTCGTGTGGTGGGCTGTCTCTTCCTGTGACTTCTGCCGGGTCGAGCGCCCAGAGTTCACGTCGACGGCAATTAGTGCCTCGGTGGGGTCGATGAGGATGTAGCCGCCGGACGGCAGGTCTACCCGGCGAGAGAAGATGCTCTCGATCTGTGCTTCGACCTGGTAGCGGGAGAAGAGAGGGACCCGGTCGGCGTACTGGGTCAGGACCTTCTTGCTCCGCGGCATCACCGTCTTGAAGTAGCCGCTCGCCTTTTCGAAGGCCTTGGGGCTGTCGATGATGACCTGGTTGATGTCGGAGCTGTAGTAGTCGCGCAGCATGCGGACAACCAGGTCGCGGTCTTCGTGCAGTAACTGCGGACCCTTCCCTTTGGAGCCCGCCTTTTCGGCCTGCTTGTAGCTGCGGATGAGGCGTGCTGCGTCCCGGTTCAGGTCCGTCTTCGTGCGGTCCACCCCAGCGGTGCGGATGATGTAGCCGTACTCATCGGGCACCTTCAGTGTGGTGGCAAGATCCTTGAGGCGCTTGCGCTGGCTGTCGTTGCTTACTTTTCGGGATACCCCTCGGCTGTCGTCGAGCGGCATGAGAACGATGTAGCGTCCGGCCAGGCTCAAGTTGGTCGTCAGGGCTGCGCCCTTGTTTCCGGTGGCGTCCTTGACCACCTGAACCATGACGTCCTTGCCCCGGCGCATGACGTCTTCGATCCGTGGTTTCTTGTCCTTCTTTTTCCACTGGACGTGGAAGGAGGAAGACTGGATCTCGCTGAAGGGGAGGAAACCCTGCTTCTCGGGACCGAAGTCCACAAAGCAGGCATTCAAGCTGGCTTGAACGTTGGCTACGGTCCCGCGGTAGATGTTGCCCTTGAGCAGGCCGGCATCGCGGACTTCGATTTCCAGTTGCTCTAGCTTGTTTCCGTCCAGTATCGCCGCGCGAACCTCTTCGGGTCGGGTGGCGTTGATAAGCATGACTCGTGACACAGGAATTCCAATGGGTAGACGTGGGCCACAGGGGCTCTCCCAAAATCGGGACAGCCGCGCTGGGCCTCAGCGGGGGTTGAATAGTCGGACATGATCTTCTTGAATCCTCCGGCTTCTCTTGAGCCCGTTATTGGGCCGCGCCGTAGCGCAAGAACCTGGAAGGATCGACCGGAGAGTGGCCTTGCAATGCGGGTTTGTCAAGGTCTTGCTGCGGGGCCGGGAGTCGGGACGGCTTGCCACATGCCGTTCTGCACGGCTATTCTGACCGCGATTCGGGGAGCAGTGGGAACAGCGCATAGGCCGCAGTACTGCTCCAGAACCACCCACTGAGAGGCATGACCATGGTGCGTTGGGAGTACCGCGTGCTGCATGATCTCCAGGCCCACGAGCTGAACTCTCTTGGCGAGGAAGGCTGGGAGTTCGTCACCGTCGAATTTGATGACGAGGGCGATATCCTGAATGCCTTCGTCAAACGACCCAAGAGTGGCGGTTCCGGTGGCGGTGGCGGTGGCGGTGGCGGTGGAAGCCGCCGGCGTCGTCGTCGCGGCGGGGGCGGAGGCAAGCAGCCGCAGATTGGCCCC
>CAZQTQ010000424.1:0-4312 GCA_964596025.1 uncultured Rickettsiales bacterium | reverse complement strand
CGGGACTCGAACCCGGGACCTACGGATTAAAAGTCCGGTGCTCTTCCTGCTGAGCTAGCGGCCCAAAAGCTCGCTGGTCGACTTCGGGGTTATATGAGCTTGTCGGCCGGGCTGTCAATGGAAGGCTCCCCCTTTGACCGCCCTAGTCGAGGACCTCGTGGACGGGGGTGGAGTAGCTTCGGCGCGCCGGAGCGGGGTCGCGAAGCTGAATCGTCTGACTGCGCCCTGGGCCTACCGAGACCAGCGAGACCGGCACGCAGCTGAGCTGTTCGACGCGGCGAACGTAGGCCCGAGCCTCAGCCGGTAGATCCTTCCAGAGGCGGGCCCCCGTCAGATCACCGCTCCAACCGGGCAGGCTCTCGTACACCGGTTCGACCGCCTCCAGTCCGCCCTGACCGGCCGGAATCCGGTCCAGGACTTCGCCGCCCAGCGCGTAGCCGGTGCAGATGCTCACCGAATCCAAACCGGAGAGCACATCGAGCTTCGTAATGGCCAAGCTGGTCAGCCCATTGACGCGGACGGCATGGCGAAGCGCCACCATGTCCAGCCAGCCGCAGCGACGCGGACGCCCCGTGGTGGCTCCGAACTCGCCGCCCTTCTGGCGGAGCAGTTCGGCCTGCTCGCCCTCGAGCTCCGTTGGGAAGGGCCCCTCCCCCACACGGGTCGTGTAGGCCTTGGAAATACCCACCACCGCGTCAATGAAGGTCGGCCCGATGCCCGAACCGGTGCAGGCCCCGCCGGCAACCGCATTGGAGGAAGTCACGTAGGGGTAGGTGCCGTGGTCGAGATCCAGGAGCGCACCCTGCGCCCCCTCGAACAAGATCCGCTCCCGGCGCATCGCCGCTTCGTACAAGAGCTTGCTCGTGTCGCAGACGTAGGGTCGCAGACGTTCTGCACAGCTCTTGTAGGTCGAGAGAATGGGCCCCAACTCCAGGGGCTCAGCCCCCATCGCAACAAGCCGCTCGTTCGCCAGACTCAGGTTGCGAGCGAGCAGTTCTTCGAGACGCTGTTGGTCGACGAAGTCCGCCATCCGCAGACCCGTACGCGCCGCTTTTTCCTCGTAGGTTGGGCCAATGCCGCGCCGGGTCGTCCCTATGCGGGCGCTTCCCTTGCGGTCCTTCTCGCTGCGGTCCTCCCGGGCCCCATCCAGGGCCTTGTGGAAGGGGAAGATCACGTGGCAACGATCCGAGATCCGCAAGTCCCCAACCTTGCGCAGGAATCCGCGGGCCTGGAGCTTGTCCATTTCCTCGATGAGCACCGTCGGATCGACAACCACCCCGTTGCCGATCACGCAAGTCTTGCCCTGATGGAGGACGCCCGAAGGGATCAGATGAAGCACGGTCTTTTCGCCCGCGACCACCAGGGTGTGCCCGGCGTTGTTGCCCCCTTGGAAGCGGACCACGATGTCGGCCCGCTCAGTCAAGGCATCGACGAGCTTGCCCTTGCCTTCATCGCCCCACTGGGCGCCGACTACGACCATGTTGGCCATCAGCCGGTTCCTTCAGCTGCGCTCGGCTCGAAGACCTCGGGATTGAGAATGCCCTCGGCCCGGCCGCCAGCCAGGTAGTCGCGAACCTGCTCGGCAAGATTCACGGCGACGTTGATCTGGGCCTCAAAGGTGGAGGCCACGATGTGAGGGGTGACGATGACTTGAGGCAGGGTCAGCAGCGGGCTCTTCAGGGCCGGTCCCTCGTCCCAGATGTCGACCGCAGCCCCCGCAACCCGCCCGCTCTGGACCGCCCGGTACAGGGCCGCCTCGTCGACGACTCCGCCGCGGGAGCAGTTCACGATGCGTACGCGGTCGCGCATGCGTTCGAAGGCCTCGTCGCCAATCAGCCCACGGGTCACCGGTGAGGCCGAGACGTGGACTGAGATGAAGTCGCAAGAGGAGAGGAGCCGATCCCAAGACACGGACTCCGCGCCCAGCGACCGCGCGTCGTCCAAGGGCACAGCGGGGTCGTGGACCAGGACCTCCATGCCCAGGGCACAGGCCCGCTCGACTACATGCCGCCCGACGCGGCCCATGCCGACGACGCCCAAGACCTTCCCGCTGAGCTCCACCCCGCGGTAGCGCCGCTTGTCCCAGCGGCCCGAGCGGAGGGAGGCGTCGGCCTGGGGGATGTGGCGGGCAAGGCAGAAGAGCATGCCGATGGCGAACTCCGCCGCGGAGACCGCGTTGCCCGCATCGCAGTGCATGACGACCACGCCGGCCTGCGTTGCCGCCTTGAGGTCGATGGAGTCGATACCGAAACCCGCCCGTCCCACAAGCTTCAGCCCGGAAGCGGCGGCAAAGATCGAGGAGTCGACGCGGGTGCGGGAGCGAACGAGGAGGACATCGAAGTCCGGCAGGATCTTCTTGAACTCGTCTTCGCTCAAGTCCAGCCGACGGACGACGTCGTGGCCTGCACGCCGTAACACGGACAAGCCGACCTCGCTGAGGTCATCGACTACTAGAATGCGCTGGGCCAATTCTGCTCCTCGAATTTCGGCAAGACCGCAGGAGAGCAGGCGTTTCCTACCAACCTGGGACCCCGAACGCAAGGATGCCCAGCCGCTGGCGGACGGCGCACGGACAGAGAGAGTCTGAGGGGGCGCTAGCTGTGAAGCTCGACGATGTCGTTCTTCAGGAAGAAGTGGAGCGCCTGAAGAACGCGGAAGCGGTCGAAGGCACCCAGAATGCTCAGCAGCTCTTCGAGGGTGATCGCGCCGTCGATCTGACTGATGAGGAAGCCTCCGATCGTGTCGAGGCTCAACTCCAGGATCGAGGCGTCGGTCACCTTCAAGGCCGGTACCTGCGTGAGGGGTTCCAGCTCCGCCATAAACTGGACGGCCAGGCGCTCCTTGAGGCTCTCAGCGTGTTCCACCGCTTGCAGGTTGTCGGGCTCCTTCTTCAAAACCTCTTCAATCTTCGAGAAGGCCTCCTCCAGCTTGCTTTGCTCGTCGTAAGCGACGGCTTCGCTCATGAGGACCTCGACATCAGAGCGAATCGACTCCTTCATGGCGGGAAGTTCGTCGGTGCTGAGGCCCACCGTTTCCGGCGATTCGATGCGATCGGAAGCGGAGAAGGGAGGCTCTAAGGTGTCAACCGAGCCACTGGCTCCGCCAACATCATCGAGGAAGTCGGCATCCATCTCTCCCTCGCCCGCCGGGGGCAGGGCGCCGACACTCTGCAGGTAGTCCAGCGCGCGCTCGTCAGCAGGGTCCGTCTCCAGCACCTCCCGCCACAGTGCAATGGCTGCGCTGCGGTTGCCCTGAGCGTGCTGGACAAGGCCGTGGTTGAGTCGCGTCATGAGTTCGTTCCCGTCGGAAGCCATTGCCCGCCCTAGCCTCCCGCCGCCGAAAGGGTGTCGTAGACTTCGGCAAGCGCCACCTGGCTCTCCATCAGTCGATCTTCGGCCCGTGCATCCAGAGCGCCCTTGGCCTCGGACAATCGGTCCATTACACGGTGCAGGTCATCCGGTTCGATCGAGGCCTCTACGTCGGGCAGGATCAAGAGTACCTTCTTGTGCAGCGTCTCTACGACGTAGACCAGGCTCTGGATCTTGGCCTCGCTCTTCTGGTCGACCTCGTAGTCGTCACGCTCTTCGATCATTCGCTCGAGGTCGCCGTCGCTCAGTCCCCCGCTCAGGGCTACGGTGATGCTCTGCTCCTGGCCGGTGTCCGCATCGGCAGCCTTGACCGAGACGATGCCGTCGGCGTCAATGGCGAAGGTCACCTCGATGTTGGGCACACCCTTAGGTGCAGGACGAATCCCGGAGAGGAGGAACTCACCGAGAAGCTGATTGTCTGTCGCCTGGGGTGCCTCACCTTGAATCACGACGATCTTCACCGCCGACTGGTTGTCGTGCACGGTGGAAAATGGGTGCGTCTTCTGAGTTGGGACTTTCGTGTTCTTCGGGATCAAGACACTGACAGATCCACCCACCGTCGCGATGCCGAGACTCAGCGAGGCCACGTCCAAGAGCAAGGTCTCGGTAGCGGTGTCCTGCAAGGCATGGCCCTGCAAGGCCGCGCCGAGGGCCACGACCTCATCAGGATTCGTACCCTTGCTCACCGACTTCTGGAACAGGGCCTCGACCGCCTGCTGGACCAGAGGCGTTCGGGTCTGGCCGCCTACCAAGATGATGTCTTGGATTTCCGATGGCTCCAGGCCCGCCTCTCCGACCGTCGACGTGGTGATCTCGATGCAGCGGTCGACGAGATCGCCGACAAGCTCTTCAAAGCGGGCCCGGCTCACGCTCTGCTGAAGGTGGACCGGCTGGCCATCTTTGGTAGCGATGAACGGCAGGGTGATCTCGACCGTCTTCTTGAA
>CAZQTQ010000423.1:0-4337 GCA_964596025.1 uncultured Rickettsiales bacterium | reverse complement strand
GCGGCCTGAGCAGACGAGACGCGGTCTTCCTCGCCGCGGTATCGGCGATCGGTGAGGAACTCCTTTTTCGCGGATGCCTCCAGGAGGAGATTGGCCTCTGGCCCGCCACCCTGGCCTTTGCCTGCGTCCACGTTGGACCCGAGCGGATCTACCTGTGGTGGACCGCATCAGCGTTCGTCTACGGCCTCGGTCTTGCCCTGCTCTACGAGCTCCAGGGCGGGCTCTTGGCACCCATCCTCATGCACTTTGTCATCAACTCCATCAACATCGCCGTCTTGGGGCACCGAGGAGGGCAGCGGCCCTCCGAGCCCACGAGTCGCTGACCCCATCTGGCCGCCGAAACAGCCGATTCGAGACACCGATGTCCATTGACGAGAGTCGAGAGTTTGTTCCCCTGAGCCTCGTAATACTGACGGTCTCGGATACCCGCACCCAGGCGACGGACCTCTCCGGAGCCCTGCTGGTCGATCGAGCGCAGGAAGCTGGGCATGCCGTGATCGACAAGTACATTGTGCGGGACGAGCAAAGTGCGCTGGAGGCCGAACTGCGGCGGTGGATCGCGGACGAGGGCGTCCAAGTCGTGCTCGCGACCGGCGGCACCGGCATCACGGGGCGCGACATCACACCCGAGGCCTTCTTTGCCGTCTACGACAAGGAGATTCCTGGTTTCGGAGAACTCTTCCGCTGGCAAAGCTTCCAGAGCATTGGCACGTCCACCATTCAAAGCCGCGCTACCGCCGGGGTCTCCGGCAACACACTTCTCTTCGCCCTTCCCGGCTCAACCGGCGCGTGCAAGGACGCCTGGGATGGGATCCTCCAGTGGCAGCTGGATTCACGCTTCCGGCCCTGCAACTTCGCAGAACTACTGCCTCGCCTCGGGGAACGCTGAGTTCGGAAGAGCCCGCCGGCAATGCCCGCGTGGCCGGTCGAGAGGCGGCTAGATCTCAGGGAGAGCCGCAGCCGGCACCTGAACTGCGAAGTACCAGCCGGTCGAGTTCAGCTTCTGAAAGACATAGAAGAGTTCCCGGCCGCCGCGCGTCACCTGTACCTGACCCGAGCGATCCTCGAGAATCTCGGCCACGACCTCCATGGCGGGGAAGAGGCGGAGACTTAGGGCTGCGTTCGAACCACCAGGGCCCAGTGAACGGTACTGCTCCTTGAGCGACGAGCGCACGACGACATAGCCGTTCGAGTCGAGCAAGAAGGCCTCCTCCGCGTCGGGCACCTCGCGGGGATCCAAGTAGGTGTCGATGAGATCACTGAAGGACATCTCCAGTCCAGCCACGCCGGCCAGCTCGCCCTCCGAACCGTAGACGGACATGGCGCACGGCAGCATTAGGCCGAGGCCAAAGGCATCGAGGTAGGCGTTCCCCCACCTGGGACCCACGCTATAGGCAGCCAGCGTGTACCAGGGCCTCTTTCGAGGATCAAAGTTCGCGGGATAGCCGGACTTCCCGGGATACCCGAGGTGAACACCGCTCTCCAGGCCCACGAAGCTCCAGGCAAGCGGCACGCCGTCGACCATCAGCCGACGGCGCTGCTCCTTCTCGCCCATGAGGACATCCCGCTCGTCGTGGCTCTTCAGCATCAGATCCCGCAAGTGGGGACGCAGGGAAGCGAGACGCGCGATGTCCGATTGCACCCCTCCCTCGGCGACATCGGGGGCAATTGCGATGACCGGGTGGTCCAAACTGACCGGGCGACCGTAGTGGCTGGAGGGCTGGAGATCGGCCGGCGCCGTCCTCCTGTCCGTGAAGGCGGAATCCCGGTAGTACCGGACCTTTGGCGAGGTCTTCAAATGCAGCGAGTGAGTCGCCGCAGCGGCCAAGCCGCGCAAGAGCCCCGCCGTTCGGAGAAATTCCCGGTCAATAAGCGAGGCCTGGTTCGCTACCGACGAGACCAGCGCCCCCACTGCTGCGCGCCGTACCTCACCCGCCTCCTTGACCGCACGCTCCCGGACGAGTCCTGACACCGTCCCCCCCAGGGCAAGGACCAGGGCGAGGACGACAAGAAGAGCCGCCTTCTCCCGATTCTTGCTGAACCAGCGCAGGATGGATTGGAGGGTCGTGTCCGGTTGGGCGCGCACCGCATCGCCCTGGAGGTAGCGACGCACGTCGTCGGACAGGGCCAAGACATCCGGGTAGCGCTGGTTCGGATCGTGCTCAGTCGCGCGGTTGATGATGGCCTTTAGCTCGCGTGGCACGGGCGTATTCGGCTTGAGGTAGGCAATCGGCCGCTTCTGGGCCTTCGCTGCCCTCTGCAAGGCCTCCAGTGCCGTCTTTGCCGAGTTGGCCCGCTTCAGCGTCACCAGCTCGAAGAGGATAAGGCCTAAGGCGTATTGATCGCTGCGGGCGTCGATGTCCTTGGCCCCGAAGCTCTGCTCAGGGGACATGTAGTGGGGCGTCCCAAGGATGGCTCCCACCTGAGTGCGGATCTCGCCGTCGTCACGGACCTCGTCGTGCGAGAAGCCTTTCCCGTCGTCTTCGATATTTTCGCCCGCGACCCAGTCCTCTTCGCTGGCCAGGAGACTGCGAGCGATCCCCCAGTCCATGACGTAGACCTCGTTGAACGGGCCCAACATGACGTTGGACGGCTTGAGGTCGCGGTGGATGATCTGACGGCTCTCAGCGTAGTGGATGGCATCGCAGATCTTGAGGAAGTGCTCCAGCCGGTGGGTCAGCGTGTACTCCAAGGACAGGTCCTCGTCCGCCTGAACCCGACGAGCCGCCTCCCTGAGGTATCTGCGCAGCGTTCGCCCCTCGACGAGCTTGAGCGCAACCGCGAGGCTTCCGTCCTTTCCCGTCTCAATGCTGTAGACGGGGACGATGTTGGGATGGTCTAGCTGGGCTGTGATCTGCACCTCGCGAAGGAACCGGCCCGACAACTCGGGATCTCTGGCCCGGTACGGGAGCAAACGCTTGATGGCCACCTTCCGGCCGAGAGCACGCTCGTTTGCGGCGTGGACCTCGCCCATGGCCCCCGAGCCGATGAGTCCCTCGATGTCGAAGCCGGGCGCCCAGTCCGTCTCGGCTACCCCTGGCTCGCCGTCCGCCGCATCAACCGGACGCACCTCACGCGTGCCGCGGCCATGCAGCAACCGAAACGTCGCGGTGTCCAGGGAGTGGGCCCGATGTAGGTAGGCCAAGAAGAGATCGACGTCCTGAGTCTTGTGCTTGGACTGAAACTCGTCGAAGAGGCGTTTCACCTCCTCAACGGGAAGGCTCAATTCATCGGCAAGAACGTCCAGCACCGAACAAAAAACTCCTTCCGGCCAGCGTATCAGGAATGGTCGAGGCCAATCCGCCACTGCTCCCATTCGGAGAGCAACGTCTCGTCCAAGAGTTCCGGAATCCCAAGGCTCTCACCCTGATCGAGACAGGACTTCGCGTGGTCTCCCCGCCCCAAGGCGTGCAGGCAGTGCATGCGTCGGAGAAGAACCAGGCCGAGAAAGGCGAGGGGGAGGTCTTCGGCGTCGCTATCGACCAATTCCGGGGCCTCGACCAGGCGCTTGAGGCCCAGCTCGGCGTCCTCGTATCGCCCTGCCTCGGCGGCGTGAATGCTGCGCTGAAAATGCTCGCGAACGCCGAGGGGTAGGGCACGGGGATCGAAACCTCGATCCGGGACTTTCAGCCGTTTGGGCCCCCCCAAGTAGGGGAGGCCCAGGATCTGAAACATCAAGTTGACGAAGCCTGCGACGCCAATCAGGACCGAGAGAACGCCGAGGGCGAGGAGGATGAAGTCGCGCAGGGGGGCCTCCACTCTGCCGATTCAGGATGCGGGATTGGGGACGCGCCGTCATCCCTCGACTCCGGTTTGCACTCGGCAACACGGAGGCTGAGCTGCGCCGAAGCCCTCACTTCAGACCCGTCCGGACGGTCGGGGACGACCCTGGACCACTCCGGACATCCGCTGACAGTTTCCGCACGGGGCACCTCGGAGAAAAGCGATGACGTTTCAGCAGCTTGGCGCCCAAAACGAGCTTCGGCACAGACCTCGCATGGCCGAAGAGTTGCCCGAGTGTCCCGAAATCGTCCGTCCCGAGCTGGAGTCCTCAATGACCGTCCACGCAAAGACCGCCTGCCTGCAAGGAATCGACGGCATCGCCGTCCGCGTCGAGGTGGATTTGCTCGCCGCACTTCCCGCTTTTCAACTCGTCGGCCTCCCACACAATTCGGTGCGAGAGAGCCGCGAACGGGTCCGCTCGGCCATCAAGGCCCAGAACTTCGACTACCCCCGCAGGCGAATCACAGTAAACCTGGCTCCAGCCGACCAGCCCAAGCGGGGTACGGGCTTCGATCTGCCGATTGCCTTGGGGGTGTTGGGCGCGGCGCATGTCC
>CAZQTQ010000422.1:1534-4350 GCA_964596025.1 uncultured Rickettsiales bacterium | reverse complement strand
TGGCAAAGGAAGCCGCGACGCCGCCCGTCGTCGGGTGGGTCAAGACCGAAATGTAGGGCAGGCCGGCGTCGCGAAGCCTGCCCAGGGCAGCGGTCGTGCGAGCCATCTGCATCAGCGAGAGGACCCCCTCCTGCATGCGGGCCCCACCCGAAGCGTTGATCAAGACGACGGGAAGCTCGTCGGCCAAAGCGGACTCGAACATGCGGGTGATCTTCTCGCCCACGACAGAGCCCATGGAGCCGCCCATGAAGGCGAAGAGGAAGGTCCCGATGTACAGCGGTCGCGCCTCGATCGTGGCCCTGCCGAAGGCAAAGGCGCTGTTTCGGCCCGTCTTCTCGCAGGCCCCGACAAGGCGGTCTTCGTAGGCCTTGCTGTCTACGAACTGCAGCGGGTCCATCGAGCTGATCTCGGTGTCCCGCTCCTCGAAGCTGCCGTCGTCGACGAGGTACTCCAAACGGTCCATTCCGCTGATGCGGTGGTGGTGGCAGCAGAAGGGACAGACAAGGCCCAAGGCGACCAACTCGTCGGTCTTGAGGAACTCGGCGCAGCCGTCGCATTTCCGCCAGAGTCCCGACGACAGGGACGACTCTTCACGCTTCTCAGCGTCCTGTTGGGGGACCTGTCCCCCTCGATCGCGATGGAACCAGGGCGCATTCTCTTCACCAGACTTGTTCTCGGGGGACACAAACGACCTCCTGTGGGGCCCAAAGAGGGACAACACCCTCTGGAACGTCGAATTATTACAAGACCGGTCGGTGGGAAGCCACCGCATCGTGTACACAAGGCCGCAGACGGCGGATGCCGAGAGCGTCACGACCGTGGTGCACCCGGTTGGTCAAGAGGACCACTGCGAGAGCGCGCTCGGGGTCAATCCACAGGGACGTGCCGGTAAATCCGAGGTGCCCGCGGGCGCGGCGCGACAGGAGCTTGCCGGCAGACGAGTCCTCATCGGAGACGGTGTCCCACCCGAGCCGGTGGCCTCGAGCCCCCGCCGCCCACAGCAGATCAAGGACCGACCGGGGCAAATAGCCCTGTTCTTCCGCATCCCAGATCCCCTGGGCAAAAGCAGCGACGTCCGAGGCAGGGGCAAAGAGCCCCGCGTGAGGACCGACTCCGCCCATCGACCAGCAGTTGTCGTCATGGACTTCTCCGCAGAGCAAGCCCCGGTAGGGACAACGTTCGGTGGCAGCAAAGTGCCCCTCTACGAGGGCCCGTTCCTGGGCAGCTTGCCCGGAACCGCTGTTGCGAAAGCCCGTGGAGCGCAGACCCAGGGGGATGAGCACCTCGCGCTGGATCAACTCTTCAAGACCGCAGCCGGCTGCCGCCTCCAGGACGGCACCGAGGACCAGAAATCCGATGTCGGAGTAGCGGTGTTCGGCCCCGGGTTCGCTCTCCCGGGGCAGGGCCAGGGCGGCATCGATGAGACCCGCCCCTGGGCTGTCTTCGTAGAGAGGGGCCCAGGCCGGCAAGCCGCTGGTGTGTTCCAAGAGCTGGCGGACGCACATCCCTTGGTGCTGCTCCCCTCCCCGCTCTCCCAGCAGGTCCAGGACGGGCTGGTCGAGCTGGAGGGTCCCGTCCCCGACGAGTCGAAGGGCAGCAGTCGCGGTGTAGAGCTTGGTTAGCGAGGCCAGGTCAAAGCAGGTCGAGGCCTCGACTTCGGGACCAACCGGCTGATCCGAGACCCGTCCGCGGACCACTTCCCCTCCCCGCTCCCCGCCGGTGAGGTCCTCCACCCGTACGACGGCAGCAGAGCCGTGGCCTCGTTCTGCCAGCGCCGCTTCGAGGGTGCTGGCGAGGACCGTTTCGAACCCCATGCCGCCCATTCACATCCGACCCTAGGCGAGGGTCTTCTCCCGAAAGCTCAGGCTCCCCGCCCCCGCATCCACCTCCACCTCGACCCCGAAGGGGATCGCGAGGTTGGGCTTGCCGTGGCCAAAGGGGATGCCGGCCAGGACGGGGATGGGGAGGCTCCGGAAAATGCGGTCAATGGGTGTCCGCCAGTCGAGCTCCCCACCAGGCTCCTCGCAGCCAACGAAGTCCCCCAAGACCAGGGCAGCGAGCCCCTCGAAGAGCCCACTTTGCTGGAGTTGGACCAGCAAGCGATCCACGCGGTAGGGCCGCTCGCCGACATCCTCGAGGAAGAGGACAGCCCCCTCAGTCTGGGCTTGGAAGGGCGTTCCGCAGGATGCGGCAAGCAAGGAAAGGGAGCCTCCCATTGCCCGGCCGCGGGCAAGCCCGGGGGCTATGCACCACTGGTGGGCGTCATCCCCAACCGCCTGCAAGACCGGAGCCTTGCCACCCTCAAAGAGGAGGGAGCGGAGTCGGGCTGCTCCCTCCGAGTCCTCGCCCTGGCCCAGAGCCCCCACCATCGGCCCGTGAATACAGGTCATTCCAACGCAGTCCACGGCCCACTGAAGTAATGCCGTCAGGTCGGAGGAGCCCACCAGAATCTTCGGGGAGCTTCGAAGGGGCTGGGGGTCCAGAAGGGGAAGGACGGTTGTCACGCCGTAACCTCCGCGAACCGGAAGGACTGCGGCGGCCTCGGGATCGGAGAAGGCTTCGGCGAGCTCTGCGGCACGCCGCTCGGGACTGCCGGCGAGGTAGTGGCGCCGCTCGACGATGTCCTCGCGCATGCGCACCTGCAAGCCCCAGCCCTCGAGAACCGCCACCCCCCGTTCGAGGGCATCGGCGCGAAAGGGCGAAGCTGGAGCCACCACCCGCACCACGTCGCCTTCGCGCAGGGGACGGGGCCTGAGAAGAGGAGGACGTCGAGACACTGGATCCTCAGCGGTGGTGGCGCTCCCGGCAGGATTCGA
>CAZQTQ010000422.1:0-1524 GCA_964596025.1 uncultured Rickettsiales bacterium | reverse complement strand
TTAGGAGGCGAATGCTCTATCCAACTGAGCTACGGGAGCGGGTCGAAGGAAGGGCCAAAGCCTCGCGCAGGGCGCGGGGATTTGCAAGGCAGGGAAAGCACGCGATCTTCACCGAACGTCAATACCGTTGAGTACTGCGATCGGGCATGCTTCATTCCTTGACCACCTTCACCCCAGGTGGTACCCCTGCGCTGCAGTCCACGCACTGGAGGCCTGCCGTGATTCGCTTTGCAACTTCTCTGATTTCCACCTTGGGTCTATTGGCCCTCGTCGTCCTGCAAGTGGCTTGCAACTGCGAGGAGGTCCCCTACGTGGAAAGCCTCGTCGATGAAGAGCCCCCCCCGCCAGCCACAAACCGCGGCTTTTACGTTGACATGGCCCTGGACTCACAGGACCGCGTCTGGCTCGCCTACCAGGACCGCGACGCGACGTCGCTCAACCTGGCGCTGGGCTCGGGCGACCCGGTGGAGTTCACCCACTGGCCAGCCGACGGGCAGGGCGAGGTCTCAGGTGGCCTCCTCATGGGCAACTTTGACGGCGGGTTCTACGCCACGGTGGCCGTCGATGGTGCAGACGTCCCACACGCGGCCCACTGGGACCAAGAGGACGGCCGCCTGCGCTACGTCACCAAGTCGGGCGACACCATTACGGCAGAGACGGTAGACACCGGCGGGGTCGGGGAGTTTGCCTCCATCGGCATCTATGGCGGCGAACCCATTATCGCCTACCACACGGCCGCAG
Source organism: uncultured Rickettsiales bacterium (assembly GCA_964596025.1). Lineage (GTDB taxonomy): Bacteria > Myxococcota_A > UBA796 > UBA9615 > UBA9615 > CAZQTQ01. Next base: position 783 of record CAZQTQ010000422.1, on the reverse strand, counting down.
GAAGCCTGAAGGCGGCGTCGAAGAGTAACGGCGCGTGGTCGACCGAGACGGTCGACTTGGGCGATCTGACCGAGGAGGGCGAGGCCGCTGGCGCCACAGCAGCCGACGTCGGCTCCTACGCAGACCTCCTGGTATCCGCCAACGGCACAACGGTCCACATCGCTTACTACGACGCGGCCAACGGAAACCTCAAGGTCGCCTCTGGCAGCCCCGGCTCCTGGACGGTCAGCACTTGGGCGGGCGACGGCGATGGCAACCGGGGCGCCTGGCCAAACCTCAGCGAAGTCGACGGGAACCTGTACGTCGCATTCCAGGACCTCGACCAGCACGACCTCCTATTCGGCCGCTGGCTCGGTTCGAGCCTAGAATTCGAAGTCGTGGACAGCGGCGAGTTTGTCGGTGCCGACGCCGCGACGGCCTGGACTGAGGCAGGAGCAGTGCTCATGTACCACGACGGGGTCAACAACGACGCCAAGCTCGCGGTCCAAGGCAACGGCGTGTGGACGATCAGCACTCACATGGAAGATGGAGCGGTTGGTTTCCACAACGGACTGGCTCTCGGGGCCGACGGACGACTGAGCTGGGCTTGTCTGAACCACACGACGACAGACGTCCACTTCCAGCGATTTTCTCTCTAGGTTGCTCTTCATGTTCCATCGCCCACCCCAGAGCGTCCTGCAACTGCTCGCAGCTTGCGCGACCCTGCTCCTGGTAGCGGGGGGGCTCCCGTTGGTGTTGAGTTCGGAGGCCGAGGCGCGCCCGAGGGTCGCCGCCCGGTACAGC
>CAZQTQ010000421.1:0-4351 GCA_964596025.1 uncultured Rickettsiales bacterium | reverse complement strand
TCCACAACGAAGCGCTGAAGTACACGGCAGGTGCAGCGGATCGCGCGCTCAAGTACGCGGGGCTGGAGGCGGCCAGCGGTGAGGCGATGGACCGCCGGACCATCGTGCTCTCGACGGGGGTCGGTCCTGCCAACATCGATTTCCTCGGCCCCATCGCTCAGCGGGTGCACGGCTCCGAGGCGGACCCCTACAAGTCGGAGCTTGCCCCGTTCTATGCCCAGGCCCCGGAAGAGCCCGAAGCCAAGGGGCTCGATGAGTTCCACCTCGACACCGCAGCCCCCATGTGTGCCGTCCAGGTCGGAGCTGCTCACGTCTACAACACGGCTTCAGCCTGCGCCTCCGGGTCGCACGCAGTGGCCGACGGTGGCGCCCTGATTCGGCGTGGAGAGGCGGATGTGGTCCTGGCTGGGGGAGTCTGCACCCCGGTGACCCGGGTGCTGGTGCCCGGCTTTGCCATGCTCCAAGCGCTCTCGACCCGAAACGACGATCCTGCTTCGGCCTCCCGGCCCTTTGACAAGGACCGGGATGGTTTCGTCATGGGTGAGGGGGCAGCCGTCCTCATTCTGGAGTCTGAGGAGCACGCCAAAGCCCGCGGCGCGGAGATCTTGGCCGAGGTCGGCGGCTGGGGCTACAGCTGTGACTCCTACCGACTGACTGATCCCCACCCCGAGGGCGTCGGCATGGCTTTGTGCATGGCCCGGGCCTTGGAATCAGCTGGTATGGGCCCCGAGGCCATCGATCACATCAACGCACACGGCACGTCCACCCCCTACAACGACGCGGCTGAGAGTTTGGCCATCAAGAAGGCGCTGGGGGACCGGGCCTACCAAATCCCCGTTTCGTCGAACAAGTCCATGTTCGGGCACCTCATCCACGCGGCGGGTTCGCTCGAGGGCTGCCTCGCGGTGCAAACCCTCCGCCACGGCATCGTGCCTCCCACCATCAACTACACGACGCCGGATCCGGCCTGCGATCTCGACTACTGCCCCAACGAGGCCCGCGAGATGCCGGTCCGGGCAATCCTCAAGAACTCTTTCGGCTTTGGCGGGATGAACGTCTCGGTCGTCTACAAGCGTTACGAGGGCTAGGTCATGCGGGTCTTTGTCACCGGCTGCGGAGCGGCAACCCCCTTTGGTCTCGGCGTCGCCTCTCTGTACGAGGGCATGCTCGCTGGCGAGCACCGGATTGGGCCGCTCAAGCCCCCGCGCGATTCCCTTCGGCCGGGTTACGGCGCCATGGTCACGATGGGGCCGAAGGAGATCCGCAGCCTGCCCAACAGCCGGGACATGCGTCCGGGCACGATGACCCGCTACACCCTCTTGTCCACGCTGGCACTCGGCAACGCGATGGCCGATGGGGAGGTACCCTGGGATGACGGCGACGGAGCCCAGCGACGCGGCCTCTTTGTGGCCAGCTACACGAACTCGGATCGCTTCGACAAGTACGTTCGCTTCGCCCACCACGTCATCGATACCGCAGCGGATGGGAGCCCTGTAATCAACGACGGACGGGTTCCTCAGGCCATCCGGAAGTTCAGTGGCTTCGAGTTCCTGAAGCTGATGAACAACATGCCGGCGGCCCACGGTGGGATCCAGGGCCGCTGCCAGGGCCCCTGCAACACCTTCTTAGGCACGCCGTCGGGCGGCTTGCAGGCGGTGGGGCGGGCCTTTGAGGCGATCCGCGACGGCCTAGCCGAGACCATGTACGCCGGCGGCGTCGGTTCGTCGGTGCACGAGCACATGATGATGACCCGGGCCACCCGGAAGCTGGAGGCATCTTCGGAGGTGGCTCCGGGCGAGGCCGGGCGGCCTTTCGATTCGGGCGCTACCGGGATCGTTCCTGGCGAAGGAGGTGGCTTCCTCGTGTTGGAGTCGGAGTCGTCGGCCCGGGCTCGGGCTGCGTCGGTGAAGGCGGAGTTGGTGGGCTACGGAGAGTGGTTCTTGCCGCCCGCCACCCGGGACGGCTTGGCCGAGACTCCGGCGGCCACGGTGTGGGCCAGCCGCAAGGCCCTGGCCATGGCCGGTTTGGAAGCGGCCGACATTGATCTGGTGACGACGCATGGTGAGAGCCGTCCCGATTTGGACGCCCTGGAGGCTCGGGGCCTCGCCGAGATTCTCGGACCCCGGGCGAGCTCAGTTCCCATGCTGAGCCTGGCGGCACACATTGGAAGCACCGAGGCGGGCGTCGGACCGATCTGTGCCGGCGTTGCCGCGGCCTCCATGGCGGCGGGCAAGGCCCCCGGGGCCCTCAACCGTTCCGCCCCCATCCCCGAGTACAAGGGCCCGACCGATGCCAGCCCGATGGACGGCGATTTCCGCCACGCTCTGGTCACGGTGACGACCCGCGAAGGCGTCAGCACCGCAATCGTGTTGCGCCGCGTTGAAGGATAGGCTTCCCGGCAAGCGACGGAACCCGGCGGCCATGGCCGTCCTCTTTGTCGTTGCTGCGCTCTTGTTCTGGGACAACAACCCGGTTCGCGATTTCCTCTCCAGGCCTGCCGGTGACTCCGATCAAGCCAAGACCGAGGATGGCCTGGAGTCTTCGCCGTCTGGGGGGACACAGCCCGGTTCGGCGGGGGAGGGTGGGGGCTTCAAGGACGGTCGCGGTGCGCTCGCCAGTACACCGCCGCCCCGGGCACCTGTTGTTGCCGCCGGGGCTCTGGACGACGGAATCCTCCGCCTACTCGTCTTGGGGGACGAGCAGGCTCTGGATACCGGCGAGGCCGGCGGGGATGGGTGGCCCCAACACGCCGCCCGCCTCCTCGAGCAACGTCTGCGCGTTGCTCGGCCCGGTTGGAGGGAGCTGCGGGTGGAGGCTGAAGTCCGCGCAGAACCCGGTTGGACCGCGGAAGAGGCCTTTGAGGTGGCGCGCACCGAGATCTGGACCCGAGCGGCTAGCGAACGGCCCGAGCTGCTGGTCGTGGCACTGGGCTGGCACGACGGGTCGCCGCCGCCCAGTGACCGTCCCAAAGCAGCCATCCCGCCCAACAGGCGCCGTGCGTGGCTCGAGGAGATCAGCCAAGTCTCGGTAGTTCCTGGTCACCGGGAGTCCTTCTACCTCCGCGTGCCTGCCGAGGGTCAGACGCCCCACCCGCCTCTTCGCCACCTGGAGCTGCTTGATGCCCTCGGCGCTACCGGGGCTCGGGAGAGCGCAGCGGTCTACTATCTGGAGCAGCCGGTCTTTCAGCCCGGTATCGGGCGGCGGGTGCACCCATCGACCGGCTTGCGCCCGCAGCCCTGGGTCGCCACGGTTTTCGCGCTGGAGCACGAGGCGAAGCCGGAAGCTCTGTTTGGGGCCGGCGAGCCCCTCCGCCTCAGCCCACTGGGTGCCGAGGTGCTGGGCACCCTCGTCGGTAAGGGGCTGGTCCAGGCGGTGTTGGCCGCGAAGCCCTGAGGGAGCGCGTCGTCCGGTTGGGCCGTCTCCGGCACTCTGGGGCCCGGCTCGTGTGGGTCTAGAGTTTTGCGTCTGCGCCGTAGGCCTGGTGAACCCACTGTTCGAAGTCGATGCCCAGCGTCATACCGCCGTCGGCGATGATGGCCTGGCCCACGATGTAGCGGCTCTCCTCGTCGGCCAGGAAAGCGACGATGGGGGCTACGTCCTCGGGGCTAGCGAGGCCCAGTCCTACGGTCTTGCGCTGAACGAACTTGCGGACACGGGGACCGATCTCCCAACGCTCGAGGATGCCGGTGTCGACGGTTCCGCAGGAGACGGCGTTGACTCGGATCCCCTTCTTGATCCACTCCGAGGCCATGTACTGCAATAGCGACTCCAGCCCGGCCTTGGCTGCGCCCACCGCGGCGTAGCCTGTAAAGGCGGCCTGCGACCCCATACTGCTGAGCATGACGATGCGGCCCTTGGTCTCCTCCAAGAGCGGCAGGGCGCCTTGGCAGGTCTCGAGTACGGCGTCGAGGTGGATGGCAAAGGAGCGCTGCCAGGTGTCGAGGTCCATGTCCTCCAGCGGACAGATTTCGGCGTGTCCGGCGGCTGGAACGAGGATGTCCAGGCGGTCGAAGTGTTCCTTGAAGCCGGCCATCAGTGTGCGGACGCCCTTGGGGTGAGTGAGGTCGCCACCAAAAGCCACCGCACGCCCGCCGTCTGCCTCGATGTCTGCGACGATCGCCTCGGCGAGGTCACTGCGCTCGTGGTAGGCGACGGCGACGGCCGCGCCTTCTGCGGCGAGCCGCCTTGCGACGGCCGCGCCGATGCCTCGGCTGGCTCCGGTGATCAGGGCGACTTGTCCTTCGAATCGACGGTTCACAGGGCGCTCCCCTCTGACAGCTCATCCAGTTCGCCGTCTTCGATGTTCTCTTCCATCCACGCGTCGTAGTCGACCCCGCAGAGGATGCCGCCT
>CAZQTQ010000420.1:3802-4359 GCA_964596025.1 uncultured Rickettsiales bacterium | reverse complement strand
CATCAAGAAGGTGCCCACCCTCCGCGGCAAGTCCGTAGTGCACCTCTTTCTCGAGCCCTCGACACGAACCCGCACCTCCTTTGACATCGCAGCGAAGCGCCTGTCGGCGGACACCTTTTCGATTTCGGGCTCTTTTTCCGCGACAACAAAGGGGGAGACCCTCCGCGACACCGCCGCCAACCTTGCCGCCATGCATCCGGACATCATTGTCATCCGCGACGGTCGCGCCGGGGCTCCTCAGACCTTGGCACGCGTCCTTCCGGATACTTGCATCATCAACGCGGGCGACGGGAGCTGTGAGCACCCAACCCAAGGCCTGCTGGACCTCTTGACCATCCGCCGGTCCTTGGGAGGTTTCAAAGGGCGAACCGTCGCGATTGTGGGCGACATCAGGCACAGTCGAGTGGCTAGGTCGGACCTCTACGGATTGGTCCGGCTCGGCGCCAAGGTGCGGCTATGCGGTCCTCCCACGCTCATGCCACCGGGCATCGAGGAGTTCGGCGCTACGGTTCACTACCGGCTTCAGGACGCGATCGATGGCGCAGACGCCATCATCA
>CAZQTQ010000420.1:0-3792 GCA_964596025.1 uncultured Rickettsiales bacterium | reverse complement strand
CCGCGGAGGGCACTACTTCCCCACGACGCGAGAGTACAGCCGGCTCTGGGGCCTGGATCGACAGAAGCTCGCCAACTGGTGCCGCAAGGACGTCATCATCATGCACCCCGGACCCATCAACCGGGGTATTGAGCTCGAGCCAGAGGTCGCCGACGGCGAGTGGTCCGTCATCCTCGACCAGGTAGAGAACGGGGTCGCCGTTCGGATGGCGGTGATGTACCTCGTCCTTGGCGGAGACCGCAGCGCGCGCTCCGAGGGGAGGGCGTGATGGCCGCATCCGTGCTGATTCGAGGGGCTCGCATTCTCGACCCCAGCTCCGGCCGCGATGAAGTCGGAAGCCTCCTCGTCGATTCGGAGGGTCGAATCGCGGAGATTGGGAAAGACATCAAAGCTTCGGAGAGCGACACCGAGGTGATCGACGCCAGAGGCCGTTGGCTCACTCCCGGTTTCATCGACCTCCACACCCACCTGCGGGAGCCCGGCTTCGAGTACCGCGAGACGGTGGCAACGGGCAGCGCGTCGGCCGCCGCCGGCGGCTTTACGACCATCTTGTGTATGGCCAATACCGAGCCCATCAACGATACGGGTGCCGTCACCCAGTACATCCGCGAGCTTGCGGCGACCTGCGGTTTGGTAGACGTCAAACCCATCGGTGCTCTGTCCCGAGGCCTTGCCGGCAAGCACCTGGCCGAGATCGGCGACATGGTCTCCCATGGAGCAGTCGCCATGTCCGATGACGGCCTCCCGGTCATGGATGCACACCTCATGCGGCGGGCGCTGGAGTACTCGCGGATCTTCGATATCCCGGTCATCGCCCACGAAGAGGACTCCTGCCTCAGCCACGGCGGGGTGATGAACGAAGGTTTGGTGTCCACCGAATTGGGCCTGAAGGGCATGCCCAATGCGGCCGAAGACGTCATGGTCGCTCGGGACATCATCCTGAGCGAAACGACCGGCGGGCACCTGCATGTGGCACATGTGTCGACGGCGCACTCGGTCGACCTCATTCGACAGGCCAAGGCCAAGGGCCTCCGAGTGACCACTGAAGTCACGCCACACCACTTCACCCTCTGCGATACCGAAGTGCGCGGCTACCACCCCGACAGCAAGATGGCCCCGCCTCTCCGCACGGAGGCCGACCGCCTGGCCATCCTCGAAGGGATGCAGGACGGAACCATCGACTGCATCGCCACCGATCACGCGCCACACTCCACCGCCGACAAGGACGTGGAGTTCGAGCTGAGCAACTTCGGCATCGTTGGTCTGGAGACTGCCTGGGGCCTGACCTACAGGCTGGTCCAAGAGGGGGTCCTGGACCTCTTGGCCGCACTTGCGCTCTTGACCTCGGGCCCCGCAGGTATCTTCGGCCTCGACGCCGGCAGCTTGGCCGTAGGCTCCCGAGCGGACCTCTGCTTGATCGACCCCCGGGCGAAGCAAGAGGTGCAGCGACACACCCTCCACAGCAAGTCCAAGAACACCCCGTTCTTGGGCTGGTCCCTAGATACCCGGATCGAACGAACCCTCTTTGGCGGACGGACCGTCTTCCGGTGGACCGAGGCCGGCGGGGAGACCTATCCGCTGAGCAGGTAAGTCCACCATTGACCCGAGAGGACTGGGCGCTAAACTGCCGGACCTCTCCCCCAGGAGAGCCCACTAACAACCACTGAGAGGCGTGTTCCACCCAGGAGCACGACCCTTTTTTTTTGTGAGATGAGGTGAGCTGTGCGCAAGTACCCCATGACACCCCAGGGCCACCAGAAGTTGCGCGCTGAGCTGCGCCGACACATCGAAGAAGACCGCCCCGCCGTCGTCAAGGCGATCGAGGTAGCGAGGGCTCACGGTGATCTCAGCGAAAACAGCGAGTACGACGACGCCAAACACCGCCAAGGGATGATCGAGGCCAAGATCCGCGACATGGAGGCCAAGCTCGCGCTGGCCGAGGTAATCGATCCAACCACCCTGAGTGGAGACCGGGTGATGTTCGGTGCCACCGTATCCGTCGAGGACGTAGACTCTGGAGAAGAGCTGACCTACCAGCTCGTCGGTGGCGAGGAGGCCGATCTCAAGGTCGGCCGGATCTCCGTCGAGGCACCGATCGGGCGAGCTCTGCTCGGCAAGGAAGTCGACGACGAGGTCGTGATCCAGGTACCCAAAGGGCAACGCACCCTGGTCATCAACGGCGTCGAGTACAAATAGTCCCGCAGCGGCCCTTCCGGCAGCTCCCGCTTCCGCGCCTCTAGCGCTGACAGGACCCGGTGTCCTCCGGCAACAGCACGGTGTAGGTCCACGCGGTCTCGTGTCCGTTGGCGTCGAAGTGGCACGTCATGCAGGTGTAGGGCGCGGACACGACGACCTGGTCTCCTTCTACGGTAGGAAAGCGGCTCCTGTTGCTCAGGTTGCCCGCCTCGTCGTAGACGAGGAAGTCGAGCTGTCCGTCTTGCCGGTAGCTCGTGACCAATATCTCGGTCTCGCGAACCCGGGTTCCCTCATCGACTACGGTCTCGGCGACCAGCACGCCTTCGTTTAGGTTTACGTACAGGCCCCGGTCTCCGCACTTCGCCGGCGAATCTACGATCTCGCTGTCGTCCGCCGTGAAGTCGTGGATCGCCTCTTTGAAACCGTCCAGGGTCATGGGGAAGCCTTGGCAGGCGATGCCCCATCGGTGCAAACCGCGTCGGAACAGATCGTAGTCAAAGCCCGTATCACCGCTTTGTCCCTCGAGGATCGCCGCAAGGACGACCTCCCCCAGGGGACCGAGTGCAGCGGTTTCGTCCCGGTCGAGGGTGTCGCCGAGACTGGCTGGTGCCTGCTCAAGTGCCCAGGCAATTCCGCCGCGGTAGATCGGCAAGAGGTCTGAGATGTCGATCTCTTCGGGCAGAGTCGAGAGATCCAGAGCGGCAAGCTCTGCCTCAATCGTTTCCTGAGCTTCTACCGGAGTAACGCCGTCCCACTCCTCACCCGAGAGAACAGTGCTGCAGGTGGAACGGACGACGTCGTCTTGCGGCGTAGTTGAGGAACCGTCGCCAAACGAGCAGGCAAGCGCTGCGGCAGAGCCGCCCGCAGCGAGGGCCAAGAACAAGGGCTTCAAGGACATCATGTACTCGGCCTCCTGAATAGAAGTCTGAGCCGTGCAGGCTAGCAGCAATGCGGCTTCCATCGAAGGGGGCTTGGCCTGGCTCAGGGCTTGCCGGCCTGGGGGGGAAGTGGGACCATGCGCGGCAATGACCGCACCCCCCGAGGCAACGGAACAACGGCTGGATGCCACTTCGATTGGGTCCGACCCGGGACCCGAGCCTGAGTCCGATCTCGGGGGACTGCTCGAGGGCCTCCAGTGCCTGGCCTCGTTACTTTCGGAACACACCCGGAGCGATGAGGAAACATTCGCCCGCGTCCGTGGCCTCCGACAGGCCGTCAAGGGGGTCCTGCAGTCAATCGACAGGGCCGCGTTGTCACCGCGTGGGAGGACCTTTGTTCGGCGCATTGAGCGCTCGTTCTCGGACATTGACACCCTGCCAGCCGACGAACGCCTGGCGAGGATCCGCCGGACCCTGTCGGCCATCGAGCAGCGGCTGGGCCAAACACCAGATCCAGGCCCAGCGGGGGCCGCCCAGGCCCCACGGCGACGGCCCGACGCCCCCGAGCGGGAGCTCGCTCCTGACTTCACGACCCCGATCCGCTCCCTACGGGGGGTCGGCCCCGTCAAGGGGGACCTCCTTGCCCTCCTGGGCATTCAGACGGTGGCTGACCTCTTGCACCACCTACCTCGTGACTACCAGGACCGCACGACGGCGA
>CAZQTQ010000419.1:0-4374 GCA_964596025.1 uncultured Rickettsiales bacterium | reverse complement strand
GTCGACCAGCCGAGCCACTTTCGGGTCCTCTTCGATGGCCCGCGCCAACCTTGGCTCCCGGGCTACCGCCTCCGGCAGCGTGATGCCCAGCTGGTCGGGCACGAGCTTTGCGATGCGATCCACCTCGCCGAAACTCAGCCCCATCACCCGGCCGACGTCCCGCAGCACGCCCTTGGCGAGCATCTTTCCGAAGGTGATGATCTGGGTGACGCGGGTAGACCCACCGTAGGCTGAGGTGACGTAGTCGATGACCTCGCCGCGCCGATCTTGGCAAAAGTCGACGTCCACATCCGGCATGGACACCCGCTCCGGGTTGAGGAATCGCTCGAAGAGCAGCTTGTAGGGGATGGGATCGATGTCGGTGATGCGCAGCGAATAGAGCACCAACGAACCGGCACCCGACCCGCGCCCCGGCCCCACCGGGATGTCCTGGCTTCGCGCCCAGCTGATGAAGTCGTAGACGATGAGGAAGTAGGCGGCGAAGCCCATGGACTCGATGATCTGGAGTTCTTCTTCCAACCGGGCCTCATAGGCAAGGCGGGTCTCGTCCCAGGCCTCCGGAGGCATCGAGGCAGTCACCCGCTTCAGTCGGGTCGCCAGCCCCTCGCGGCTCAGCTCGCCCAGGACCTCCTCAGGGCTGCGGCCCTCCAGGTGGGGGTAGATAGGGAAGCGGTACTTGCCGAACTCGAAGTCAAAATCGCAGCGCTCTGCAATGTCCTGCGTACGGGCCAGGGCCTCGTGGTCATGGGGAAAGAGCCGCGCCATCTCGTCTGCGCTCTTCAGGAAGAACTCGTCGCTCGGGAAACGAAAGCGGTAGGGGTCGTCCAGGGTATTGCTCATACCCAGACAGAGCAGGACCTCGTGCAAGAAGCTCTGTTCCCGGGTGACGTAGTGGACGTTGTTGGTGACCACGCACGGGATGCCCAGCTCGGTGCCGAGCGCCCGCAGCTTGTCGTTGACAGCCCGCTGATCGACCTCGCTACTCAGGCCGGAGGGCGTGCTGCCCCACCCCAGATCCATGAGCTCGAAGAAGAGATTCCCGGGACCAACGAGGTCCTGCAGCCACAGCGCCGCCTCGCGAGCTTCCTCGTCCTTGCCCCGGGCCAGGAGACGCGGGACTTCGCCGCGAAGGTCGCCGGTCAGGAGGATTAATCCCTCTCGAACACGGCTTCGCTGCTCGTCGAGCAGCTCCCGGTCGATGCGCGGCACATAGTGACGACCCGTGCGGTAGGCCTCGCAAAGCAGGTGATTGAGGGCAACGTAGCCCTCGTGACTCCGCACCAGGGCAACGAGGCGGTAGTTCTCCCGGGCCTTGTTCTTCTCGAGCCGGGAGCCGGGGGCCACGATGAGTTCGGTGCCGATGATCGGCTGGATCCCCGCACCTTTGGCCGCCTTGTAGAACTCGACCGCGCCAAAGAGGTTCATCTCGTCGGTCAGGGCGAGGTGGGTCATGCCCAGCTCTTTGGCACGCTCGACGTAGGCACCAGGCTGGCCGACAGCACCGAGCAAGCTGAACTGAGATTTGGTGTGGAGGTGTACGTAAGGGACGGTCATGGGCGCATCCGCGGGCGAGTAGCTGGGGTCGAGTTGGGGCCGTGGGGAGCGGGGCCGTGCTCACCGGCCGCTGACCATAGCAGGTTGGCCTCTGCTCACGGCTTGTTTTCGGCCTCAAGCGAGGCTAGTTTCCGCGCCATGAAGCCAGGCCGATTGACCGCGGTTCTTGTGGCCGCTGCCGTCCTGCTGGGCGCGTGCCTTCCCAGCGCGGCGTCCGCCCGCGATCTGCGCAAGCGCGTAGCCATCGGCTTCAACAACAACTTCTCCTCGGTTACCAGTGTGTCCTTCAAGATGGGTCTGCCGACGCCCAAGCCGACCCACAATCTGCAGATACAAGCCCTGATCGGCTTTGGGATCCACCCGGAAGAGGAGAACCGCTTCTTTGCCGGGGGGCGGGCCCTCATCCCCATCCTGGCCGAGGACAACCTCAACCTCTACGCCGGCGTGGGCGCGGGATATCTAAAGCTCGAGACCCAGGGTAACGCCCTGCGGGCCCAGGCCGTCCTAGGGGTGGAGTTCTTCTTCTTCGGCCTGGAGAATCTCGGGATCTCCGCCGAATTTGGGCTGAACCTCGACGTGGTCCAAGGCCAGATCAGCCTCGAAACAACGACGGGAACCGCAGGCTCGGTCGGAGCCCACTACTATTTCTAGGATGGCTGTTCTCCCCCCGTCCCCCCGCGTAGTCCCCGCCTTGCGAGCTACCCTCACTTCCCTCCTCCTCGCAGCCCTCTTCCTCCCAGGCCTCGCCCAGGCCTCCACCTGGGATCCCCGGCTCCGCTGGAACAGCCTCTTCACCGAGCACTTCGCCATCCACTTCCACCAGGGGGAAGCGGAGCTCGCAGCCGAGATGGCGCTCGTCTGCGAGGAGGTCCACGCCTTGCTTTCGCCGATCGTCGGCTGGGAGCCAACATTCCGCACCCAAGTCGTCCTGGTCGACCCCACCGACAGCGCCAACGGCTACGCAACGACAATCCCACACAACGCGGTGGTCCTCTACACCGTGCCGCCGCCCTCCTACTCCGTCCTCAGCGACTACAACCACTGGATGTGGGGGCTCTTTGCTCATGAGTACGCCCACGTTCTACAGATCGACCAGGTGGGAGGCATTCCCCAGGTCCTTCGCTGGATCTTCGGCCGCCTGATCGTCCCCGGAGCGGTCCTGCCCGGCTGGCTGATCGAGGGCTTCGCGACCTGGGTAGAGACCTGGACGACGACGGGTGGCCGGGGGCGCTCGACGGCAACGGACATGGTGCTCCGAACGGCAGCCCTCTCGGGCCGCCTGCCGCCGATCGATGTGGTCGATGGGCTGGGCCAACGGTGGCCCCGAGGCCAATCCCGCTACCTCTACGGGGCCCGCTTCCACCTCGAAGTCGAGCGACAGACCTCCCGCGGGGCGTGGATGGACTTCCACCAGCGCCACGGCCGGTCCGTAATTCCCTTGATCCTTCCCGCCGAGAAGGCCTTCGGGAAGACCTTTGCGAACCTGTGGAAAGAGTGGAAGGTCGATCTTGGCCGCCAGTACCTGGAAGATGCCGAGCGGATCGCAGCCGAGGGGCGGGGGCTGACGGCGACACGGGTCCTTCCCACCCGAAGCGGTCAGGCCATCCAACCGATCTACGACCACGAGGGGAAGCACATTCTCTACACCCACTCCTCGGCTACCGAGCGGAGTACCTTGCGTGCGGTCGGCCGTGATGGACGCGAGGACCGACGGCTGCGCTGGGGTGGGGTCTCGGACGCGGTACGGCTCGACGACGGCAAGTCCTTTCTCGCCTCGGGAGGTGCGGGTGGGCGCTACACCTCCTACCGGGACCTCTACCGACTCTCTCCTCCGGAGGAGGTCAAGACAAAGGGGTCAGCAAAGCGGCGGGTCCGGCGACGACTGAAGCGCAAGCGCCTGACCGAAGGAGCCCGCCTGCGGGATGTTGCCCCCCACCCCGAGGGCTCCTGGGGAGTCGCGGTACAGACGCACCGAGGGGCGACCCAGCTAGTCGTGGTGGAGTGGCCGCTGGACGACGAGTCGAAGGACGGCAGCGCCGAGGAAGGCAGCGCCGAGGAGGGCAGCGCCGAGGAGGGCAGCGCCGAGGAGGGCAGCGCCGAGGAGGGCAGCGACGAGGAGGGCAGCGCCGAGAAGGGCGAGGACGAGACGAAGGTAACGGTCCGTCCCTTTACCGCGGCCCGCGACGGGAGCCACTACTCCGGGCCCGCCTGGTCGCCGGACGGCACCCGGCTCGCCGTCGCGGTCTGGAAACCAGGTGGGTTCCGCGACATACACGTCTTCGACCGAGCCGGACGCCATCTGCGGGCCCTGAGCTGGGACCGCGCCGGAGACGGAGACCCCTGCTGGTCACCGGACGGCTCCTACTTGGTCTGGGCCAGCGATCGAGACGGAGTCTGGAATCTCTACGCCAGTCGATGGTCGGACGGCGCAGTCTTCCGGCTGACCCGCTTGCTTGGCGGGGCGCGGCACCCCGACATCGCCCCCAACGGCCGCACCGTGGTCTTCCAGGGCTACGGACCTACCGGCCCGCAAGTCGAGGAGATCGCCTTTGCGCCGTCCACCTGGGAGGCCTCGCCTCTCGACGCCCGCGCCCTGCCCGGCCCAGACCACGGACCCTCGGCTCAGGCAAAGGCCCCCAAGCACCCCCTGGAAGGCCATCCCGGACCCGCCATGCCCTGGGGAACCGGACCCTCCGCAGCGGTCGCCCGCTCCCGGCAGCACGCCGACTTCCGCACCCTCGCCGAAGACCGGAACGAGGATCGTGCCGATCTCCGTGACCCAGGCCCGCGCGAGGACAGCCAAGCGGCCATCCCAGCAGA
>CAZQTQ010000418.1:0-4378 GCA_964596025.1 uncultured Rickettsiales bacterium | reverse complement strand
CGATTTTCACCGGCTTCGGAGTGATCAGATGGCCCGCGCCCTGCGGGGCGGCGGTGAGTTTCCGCCCGAGTTTCGGCCGGTTCGCAGTCCGATTCGGGGAGAGCAGCAGCCAGCGCCCGCCGCTTCCACAGCGCTCCAGGACGGCGAGCCGGCTGCAGCCCAGCCAGCCGATTCCGCTGCGCCCAAGTCGGGGGATCCGGGAGCCGCTCACAGCAATTGATTGACGTCCAGTCTCCCTTGCTGCAACCTCCCGATCCCACCACCGCCCGAGGGGATCCCATGAAGCTCTTCATCGACACAGCCAACCTGGACGAGATTCGCGAAGCTGCCTCGTGGGGCATTCTCGATGGCTGTACGACCAATCCCTCCCTGATCGCTCGAGAGGGAGGCAATTTCGCTGAGACCATCTACGAGATCTGCGAGATTGTGGAGGGGCCGACGTCTGCCGAGGTCGTCGCACAGGAGGCCGAGGGGATGCTGCGGGAGGCACGCCTCCTGCGCGAAATTCATCGTCACGTCGTCATCAAGCTGCCGATGAGCCACGAGGGCTTGAAGGCCTGCCGGGTGCTTGCCGACGAGGGCACGCCGGTGAACATGACACTGATTTTTTCGGTCAACCAGGCCCTGCTCTGCGCCAAGTCCGGCGCCGCCTACGTGAGCCCCTTTATCGGTCGCATCGACGACATCGGTCAGGACGGCATTGCGGTTTTGCAGGACATCATCGAGGTCTTCAACTCCTACTACTTTGAAACCGAAGTACTCGCCGCTTCGATCCGCCATCCGGCCCACATGCTCGATGCGGCCCGCCTTGGCTCGCACGTCGCTACCGTCCCCTTCAAGGTGCTCAAGGCCCTGGTCTTCCACCCCCTAACGGACAAGGGCAATGCAGCCTTCCTCAGTGATTGGGAGACCGTGCCCGGTGACGGGGTTGAGAAGACGGTCAGCGACTTCCTCAAGCGTCGTCGTCAGCAATCAGCCTGAGGCCGTCCCCCTAAGATCCCTGTTGAGTACCGCTTTGGGCCAGCCCGCAACCGACCAACGACGTGAGGACAAGCGCCGCCAGATTCTGGAGGCGGCGATTCGTGTCTTTGCGCAGACCGGCTTCCACAAGTCGCGGGTGTCGGACGTTGCGCGCGCTGCTGACGTGGCCGATGGCACGATCTATCTCTACTTCCGCTCCAAGGACGACATCCTCATCAGCATCTTCGAAGAGACGATGGCGCAGATGATTGTCGACGCCCAAGAGGTCATTGAGGCCCTCCGAGACGAGGGTCCGCTCGAGACCCTGCGTCGGTTGGCCGTCTTCCATATGGAGCGGGTTGAGGAGCACAGCGACGTTGCCAAGGTGCTTCAAGTGGAGCTTCGGTTGAGCAATACCTTTATGAAGGAGTACAAGCCGGTTCGCCTGCAGGAGTATCTGAACCTCTTTGGCTCCTTGGTCGAAGAGGGCCAGAAACAGGGGGTCGTGACCCCCGAGGTGAACCCCATTCTCGTGCGACGCGCCCTGTTCGGCGCGTTGGACGAGATCGCGATGCAGTGGATTTTGACTGAGAACCCGCGCTATGGACTCAAAGAGTCGGCCGAACAAATCGCCGACATCTTCGTTCGTGGTCTGCGGGCCCAGTAACGCGCTCGACGTCGTCGGGCACAGGAGGCTGTGGTGAAGATCGGTGTGTTTGTGAAACAGGTCCCGGATACGGAGACCAAGATTCGGATCAATTCGGATGCTTCGGGCATCGAGGGCGGCGACGTCAAGTGGATCGTCAGTCCCTACGATGAGTTCGCCATCGAGGAGGGCCTTCGCTTGAAGGGGTCGGCCGGTGGTGAGGTGGTTGTCGTGTCCTTAGGTACTTCGCGCACCGTGGATGCGGCGCGCACTGCGCTGGCGATGGGCGCCGATCGCGCGGTGATTCTCGACGATGAGGGCTTCGCTGGCAGCGATTCGCTGGGCGTCTCACGCGCCCTTGCGGCAGTCTGCACCAAGGAGGGCTTCGACATTGTCTTTGCCGGCCGGCAGGGCCTCGACGAGGACAACAATCAGGTGCCGCAAGCAGTGGCTGGCCTCCTTGGATGGCCCCACGCCTCCTGGATCACGTCGTTTGTCTGCGAGGGCGAGACGGCTACAGTCAAGCGGCCAGTGGGTGGCGGCAGGGTCGAGGTCGTTCGTACCACGCTGCCCGCGGTCTTTAGCTGCAGCAAGGGGCTGAATGAGCCGCGCTACGCGAGCTTGCCCGGAATCATGAAGGCTAAGTCCAAGCCTGTGGTGCGCTACAGCCCCGCCGATTTGGACCTGGACGGCCAGGTGGGCGGTGACGCCGCTGTGGTTCAGCTTCGTGACTACAGGATGCCGGCGGCCCGCCCTGAGGGACGCATCCTGGAGGGTGAGCTGCAAGACCAGGTCAAAGAGCTGGTCCGCTGCCTTCGTGAAGAAGCCAAGGTCCTTTAGATAACGGTGAATCGGAGATACAGGACATGACGGACTTTCTTGTCGTTTGTGAGGTCGCGGATGCTGCGGTGAAGAACTCCGCAAGGGAACTCTTGGGTAAGGCCAAAGAGCTTGCTGCGGGCGGAGCGGTTAACGCGCTGGTGATGGGCTCGGGCGTCTCTGGCCTGGATCGTCTCGGTGCATGGGGGGCCGATACGGTGCTGTCGGTCGACCACGAGGCTCTGGCCCTCTACAACGGCGTGGCGCATGCTGCGGCGCTGGCCGAGGTTGTCGAGGATCAAGGCCCGGACGTTGTCCTCGGCCCCGCCTCCCTCTTTGGCAAAGACCTGTTGCCACGGGCGGCTGCCTTGGTCGACGCTGGCGTCGGTGTGGATGTGGTGGACCTCGAAGAGGGCGACGACGGCTTGGTAGGGACCCGGCCTCTCTACGCCGGCAAGTGCCTCGCCCATGTCCACGTCAGCTCCGAGCCCCAGTTCTTCTCGGTGCGGGCCAACTCCTTTGTCCTCGGCGCGGTCCAGGCTGGGGCCGGTGAGGTCGAGTCGTTGGATGTCGATCTCGACGATGCGGATGGCTACGAGGTTATCGACGTCGAGCGCTCGGGCGGGGAGACCGTGGATTTGACCGAAGCCAACCGCATTATCTCGGCTGGACGCTCCATCAAGAGTGCCGAGAACATGGCAATCATGGACGGCCCCGCTGCCTTGATGGGGGCAGCCGTGGGCGCGTCTCGCGCGGCAGTGGACGCGGGCTACGCTCCTCACTCAATGCAGGTCGGGCAGACGGGCAAGACCGTGAACCCCTCGCTCTACATTGCCTGTGGCATCAGCGGTGCCATCCAGCACTTGGCTGGCATGCGGACCAGCAAGGTGATCGTTGCCGTCAACAAGGACCCGGACGCACCGATCTTCCAGCACGCAACCTACGGAATCGTCGGCGATCTCTTCGAGGTGGTGCCGATGTTGGAGGAAGAACTGAAGGCCCTGGGCGACTGAAAAGGGTCCGGGCGAAATCCCGCCCGCCTCACGGGGTGGGTTCCAGCCCCTGTCTTGGACAGTGCTGGGACAGTGCAGCGGACAAGTCGGTAGTTCCGAGGGTGAGGCACGACCTCGGGCATCGCTTTGCACTCACGGGGTTCGTCGTCCAATGCGTATAGACAATGTACTGGGACTCCAGGTGGTCGCGTAGGAGCAGTCCTTCCTTGTCGCCCCCGCAGTCCTCTGGTAAGTTGCGCAGGCTTCGGTTGGCATTCTACCGCAAGCTGTTGATTTTGCAGTGTTTTTTTGAAGTTGCCGACTCGCTAGGGCAGCTGGATGGAGAATGGAAACGACCATGAAGAATCTCTCGTACTTGATCTTGGCCCTCTTCCTGATGGGTCTTTCCATTGGGGCCTGCGCCCCCACCGGGGATGATGACGACTCCTCAGTGACCCCCGGAGACGACGACGACGACGACGACGACGACGACGACGACGACGACACGGGTGGTGGCTCCGGCGATTTCGACGGCCTTACCTTCAGTCTGGAGATGACGGTCGGTGATGCCGCCAGTGGCGACGACGACGACGACAGTGGCGCGAGCAACTCTCGCGACACGGGTGACGACGACTCGAGCGCCGGTGACGACGACAGCGCGGGTGGCGACGACGACGACAGCGCGGCTGGCGACGACGACGACAGCTCTGCTACGGGCGACGACGACACTGCAGGTGACGACGACACCGCCGGTGACGACGACGACAGCGCGGGTGGCGATGACGACGACAGCGCTTCCGCTGGTGGCTCTACGATCGACGCGACCTTTACCTTTACCTACTACTCGGACATCCAAAACGGCATCAAGCTCTGTGAGCAGACGATGAACGTTCAGGGCACGGCGAACTTCGGCTTCGGCGTGGTTGCCGACGACGGCTGCAGCAACTGCACCGGACGTTTG
>CAZQTQ010000417.1:1068-4408 GCA_964596025.1 uncultured Rickettsiales bacterium | reverse complement strand
GGGTAGGAAGCTACGGCCGTGTCGTCGCAGTCCCCGGCGCACTCGGTCCAGCCGTCACCGTCGGCGTCGAAGCCCTCGTCCGTCAAACCATCGCAGTCGTTGTCGGTCGCGTCGCAGACCTCGACAGCCCCCGGATAGATCTGGTTGTCGGCGTCGTCGCAATCGTCGTCGGCGCAGACGCCATCACCGTCGGCATCGGTACAGCCGACCGCGCTCGGCGGATAGAAGCCCACTGCCATCGAGTTGGCGACGAAGCTCGTGTTGCAGGACGGGGAGAGGTAGGTCCCCCCTCCGCTCACGCCGACTGAGGCCGAGGCACCCGAGTTGTAGGAGGTCGAACCGAGATCGACGTCGAGGTAGTGAAACTCAATCCGACCGTCTGCCTCGAACAGCTGGACCTCGAGGGTCACGTCGCCGGTCCCAGCATAGTTGTAGACACCCCACCACTCCGCCACGAAGATCCGGTCGGGTGCGGTGCCGACCACCCCGGCATAGACCCCACCGGAGTTGCTGTTCGAGGGGTTGAGGTCGTCCCAAAACGGCGCGGCCATGGCGGTGCCGCCCAAGGGGCAGCCGTTGGCCCACGACAAGCTGGACCCCCCGCTCCCGAAGGTGATGGCACCGTTCGAGTGCACTTGCACCTGGGTGTAGGTGACCCCGTAGAACTCGAAGCTGAATCCGATCGAGACCAGAGACGAGTCGTCGTCGCCCAGGCCAAGCGCAGTTCCGGGGGCGTAGAGGTAGTTCAGCGGGGGCCCGCCAAGGTTGTTGGAGTCGACCCAGACCGTCCCGAAGGCATCGGGGCCCCCCGAAGCGGCCACAGCCGAACCGGCGGAGAGGACGAGGAACGCGCCCACCACGACGCAGGAGGGGAGTACGGTCGGATGAGCGCGTCTCGTCACAGCCAACAGTTCAGAATGAACATGTTGCGAACCTATTGCGAAGTCCTTGTTCTTCCGCGCAATGCGCTCTCTGAACCGACGCCATGAGCCCCCCTCGACATGCTGCCTATTGCAGGGGCGCGCCGGGGGGGGTAGAAACGCGACCTCTTCCACATCCTGACCTTCTCAGGTCCCCTCGCCCGGAGCACCAGCCCATGTTCCTCCTGGGATTCGAACCCAAAACCCTCTCTTCCGACCACATCACCCGTCTGGACGCCCTACAGCGACGCTGCGCCGGCGACATCCTGGCTATGACCACGCTGGCGGGATGCGGACACCCCGGTGGGTCGATGTCGACCCTCCACAGCCTGCTGCTCTGCTACGCCAACTGCCGTCTCGACCCGCAGGCCCCCATGGCCCCCCAGCGGGACCGCCTCTTCATCTCGCACGGCCACATCTCACCCGGTGCCTACGCCACACTGGCCGCCTTTGGCTACTGCGACCGCCGCGAAATGCTCGTGACCTTTCGGCACTTCGGCTCGATCTTCGGCGGCCACGTCGAGATGGGCGTCCCCGGGGTGGAGTGGAACACCGGAAACCTGGGGCAGGGCCTGTCGGCCGCCGTGGGCTCGGCGCTGGGGGCTCGGCTGGAAAAGGCCAATCCAAAGGCCGATCTACGAACGCAGAACGGTGCGTCCTACAAGGTGATCTGTTCCATGGGAGACGGGGAGCAGCAGAAGGGGCAGATCTCCGAAGCTCGGCGGCTCGCCGTCAAGTATGGCTGCAACAACCTCATAGGAATCGTGGATTGGAATCGGCTTCAGATCGGCGGGGAGACGGCGGACATCATGCCGCAGGATATCGCCGCCGGCTGGGCCTCGGACGGCTGGAACGTCATCCCCGTCGACGGTCACGACTGGCAGGCCCTCTACCAAGCACTCCGTGCGGCCTACCTCAACGAGACGGCGCGCCCGGACCGCCCCACCGTACTGCTCGCCCACACCGTCATGGGCAAAGGCGTGCCGGAGATGGAGAACCTGGCGAAGTGGCACGGTCAGGCCCTCAAACCGGCCGACGCCAAGCCCATCCTCGCTGAACTGGGCTGGGACCTGGACCTGGACGAACTCATCGCGGCCCGGGGAGCCTTGGGCGAGGGGGACTTCAACCACCCCTTCCCGCTGGTGCCTCCACCCAAGCTCGAGGTCGGTCCCCCCATCGTCTACGGGAGCGACACCGTCACAGACTGCCGCTCGGCCTACGGGGCCGTGATGACGGAGCTGAGTACGAAGAACAACACCGACCGAGTGAAGGTGGCGGCCTTCTCGGCGGACCTGTGCGGATCGGTCAAGCTGAACGGCTTCCGCGACCAGAGTCCCGCCGCGTTCATTGAAGGCGGGATCCAGGAGCACAACTCCGCGACGGCTTCGGGGCGCTTGAGCCGGGAGGGCTACTCGGTATTCTTCTCGACCTTCGGGATCTTCGGGGTAACCGAGGTCTTCAATCAGCAGCGACTCAATGGTTTCAACAAGACCAATCTGAAGCTCGTCTGCACGCACTGCGGCACCGACGTTGGTGAAGACGGCCCGACCCACCAGGTCATCGACTACGCGGGCCTGCTGCGGTCCACCTTTGACTGGGAGGTCTTCGTCCCGGCGGATCCGAACCAGTGCGACCGCATCGTCCGGGCGGTCTGCGACCGTTCCGGGAACCAGTTCGTCGGCATGGGCCGGAGCAAACTGGCCGCTCTGAGCAAGGCCGACGGAAGCGGTCCCTTCTACGACGGAAGCGTGGGCTTCGTCCCCGGCCGAGCTGATGTGATTCGCGACGGAGCAGACGGAGCCATCCTCGCCGTCGGGCCCACCGTAGCGCAGGCCGAAAAGGCCCATGACCTCCTTTGGGAGCGCCGGGGCAAGCGATTGGCTGTCGTCAACATGGCGAGCCTGCGTCCCTTTGATCGAAGCGCCGTGCTGAAGGCGGCTGAGACCGGCTACGTACTCACGGTCGAGGACCACCATCCCGACACCGGCCTGGGCGGACTCGTGGCCACAGCCCTGGCCGACGCCGGCGTTTCCACGCAACTCGAGCGGGCTGGAATCGACCAGTGGGGCATGAGCGGCAAGCCGGCCGACATCTACCGGGCCTACCGCATCGACGCCGAGGGACTGTACGGGCGCGTCGCGGAGGCGCTGGGCTAGCTCCCTCAGAGTCCATAGACCCGCGGGCCGTGGGGCCGGTCTGGACCCCCCCACTCCTGCAGATACGCTGCTAGCATGGCCCGGCTGGATTCCAAGGGAGCCCCTATGACACGTCTACACGCCCTCCTCCTCGCCTTCCTCCTCGCCCTCGTCGGCGCTGCCTGCGGCAGCAGCCAAGGCCCTAGGGGCGACGACGACGACTCCGGAGACGACGAAACCGGCGACGACGACGCCAGCGGCGACGACGACGCCAGCGGCGACGAC
>CAZQTQ010000417.1:0-1058 GCA_964596025.1 uncultured Rickettsiales bacterium | reverse complement strand
GAGTCCAGTAATCACAAGTTTTGATGCATCGTTTGTGCCGGCGCGCACGGATCACAGCAACCATCGTCCACATGGTCGATGGCTCTGCCATCGACAGCCTGGCTGTTACCGCCTGCAGCGAAGAGCGCTGCGTACCGGGAACGACCGACTCCCAAGGCACCTTCAGCATCGAGAACCTACCCCCCAACACCTACGTCATCGACAACGTCGGCTATCCGGGCAGCGATGTTGCCAACGACTCCATCGCCTACTCCAAGTTCTTTGAATTCGTCGAGGTCGCCGAGAGCCAAGCCGTCGCCATCGACCACAACCTGGTCCTCCCGGAGATGGAATCGTTGTTTGTCGTGGACGCGGGATCGAACACACTGGACGTTGACTCCAGCCTCTCGATCACCTTCGACGCAGGCGCGGCCGACTCCGAGGACGGCTTCGACAACCTAGACGTCCCGTTCATCTCCCAGAGCGCCAGTCCACCCTTCAGAATCGGGACAGCCACCCTCCCCGAAGAAGCATGGCCCCAAGGCGGCTACGGCTCCTCGACCGTCACCAAGGTCTGGAGCTTTTCGCCCTTCGAGCTGGCCCTCAAGAGCGGCTCCTTCCAGCTGACTCACACGCTAGAGACCCCCCTGACGGCAGGCCAATCGGCCCGACTCCTCTACGCCGACTACCTTGAGTGCTTCGTGAGCGAAGAGTTCGAGGAGGTCACGGTCACGGTCGAGGGCAGCACAGTAACGGCCGAACTCCCGATGCTGTCGATGGTGCTACTCGTCATCGAGTAGCTCATGGCCCCCCGCGAGGCGCAGCCTCCGCTCAGCGGGCCGGTGTATCCATGGCGACGATGAAGGCCTGAAGGGCCTGGCGATCGCGGGCCTGCTCGGGCGAGCCCTGACCCAAAGGGGGCAAGTCGTCCAGCATCTGTTCGGCGTGCTGCAACAGGGCCCGGCGAGACGCGTTGTAGCTGCGACGCTGGTCGCCCCGTGCCGACCAGGAACCGGGAGCTGCTGCTGGGTCCCCACCCCAACGCTGGCCTTGCCCGCCGGCCGCGGGCGCCGGCAGGG
>CAZQTQ010000416.1:0-4445 GCA_964596025.1 uncultured Rickettsiales bacterium | reverse complement strand
CCCACCTCTATCGGGGTGATGCTTAATAGCAAGCTTCCGATAGGCCTTCTTTATGGTCTTGTCTTCGGCGTCCTTTTCGACCCCGAGGACCTGGTAGTAATCGCGCTTTGCTGCCACTGGAATTCTCCGCGTCCGCGCAACCTAAATCACGCTGCTCCCCTGTCAAGGTGCGTAGGCGCTATCCTTGCCCGCCATGAAGGACTCGCTTGTCGTTTCGCTGCTTTCTGTCGTGCCGAGGCGTCACACCTCGCGGGTGATGGGGTGGTTGAGCCGCCTGCGGCTGGTCGGCTTCCTGCGGCGGGCGCTTCTCCGATGGTACGTCTCGACCTACGGCGTCAACTTGGACGAGTGCGAGGGCAGGCTCGAGGACTACCCCTCGTTGGCCGAGTTCTTTGTTCGTCCACTGCGGCCTGGCCTGCGGCCGGTCTGCGCTGATGCCCAAGCGCTGGTCTCTCCTGCAGATGGGGTGGTGGCGGGATTTGGGGACGTGACCGACGGCAGCTTTCCCCAGGGCGATGGCGTGGCGTCGCAGGTTGGGGAGCTCTTGGGAGGCGCGGAGGGCTACGCCGACGGCCACTACGCCATCATTTATCTTGCGCCGAAGGACTACCACCGCGTCCACAGCCCCCTCGAAGGGCGTTTGCGCCGCATCAGCTACCGCCCCGGAGCGATGTGGCCGGTCTTTCCTGCGGCGACGCGAAAGATCCGTGACCTCTTCGCCCGGAACGAACGCTTGCTCCTTTGGCTGGACCTGGAGCCGCACACCATGGTGGTTGCGATGATCGCTGCCTTTGGTGTGGGCCGGATGGAGACGCCCTTCGCCTCGCTCGTTACCAACACGGGCATACCGGCCGCGGAGATCGAATTGGCCGAGGCGCCCCAGGTGGTTCGGGGAGCTGAGGTCGGTCGCTTCGGGATGGGCAGCACCGTCGTCTTGCTGCTACCCAAAGGCTCGGTTACCTGGGAGCTAAGTCCCGGTCAGGGCGTCCGGGTCGGCGAGCGAATCGGAAGACTGGAGGGCCTGGCCCCCTAGTTGCTCTCTTCGAACTCTGCGTCGATGACGTTGTCGTCGTTGCCCGGGTTGGGCCCGCTGGCCGCTGCCGCCTGTTCGAAGTTTTCGGGGCCGGGAGTGCCACCCTCGCCGCCGTCCGCCTGGTACATGGCCGCTGCAAGCTCGTGGTTGAGCGCCTCGATCTGCTGCATGGCGGCGTCGATGGCCTCTCCATCTTCGGTCTCGACCGCCTCGTGTGCCGCCTCCAGCGCCCCGTCCAATTTGCCCTTCAGTGCCTCGTCGATCTGCTCGCCGTGCTCCTTCATGAGCTTCTCGGTCTGATAGATGAAGTTGTCGAGCTGGTTGCGCTTCTCCACGACCTCACGTTTCGCCTGGTCGCTGACGGCGTTGCTCTCCGCTTCCTGGATTAGCGCGTCGATCTCTTCCTTGGACAGGCCCGAACTAGCTTCGATGCGGATGCTCTGCTCCTTGTTCGTTGCCTTGTCCTTGGCGGAGACGTGGACGATGCCGTCTGCGTCGATCTCGAACTTCACCTCGACCTGAGGCACGCCGCGGGGTGCGGGCGGGAGGCCGACGAGCTGGAAGCGGCCCATGGTTCGATTGTCCCGGCTGAACTCGCGTTCGCCTTGCAGGACGTGGATGTCGACCGCCGTCTGGTTGTCGGATGCCGTCGAGAAGACCTCGGTCTTCTCACAGGGCACGGTGGTGTTTCGCTCGATGAGTCGGGTCATGACCCCGCCCAAGGTCTCAATGCCGAGGCTGAGCGGCGAGACGTCCAGAAGGAGGACGTCGCTGACTTGGCCGGTAAATACGCCGCCTTGAACGGCCGCGCCCATGGCCACGACCTCGTCAGGGTTCACCGACTTGTTCGAGGCTCTTCCGAAGAACTCCTCGACCGCGCCCTGCACCGCAGGAATGCGCGTAGAGCCGCCGACCAGGACGACCTCGTCGATTGCGCCCGCCTTCAGGCCGGAGTCCTTGAGGCACTTCTTAACCGGCACCAATGTGCGCTCGATGATGGGCTCGATCATCTGCTCGAACTTCGAGCGGCTGAGCGAAATCTGCATGTGCTTGGGCCCGGCGGCATCGGCAGTCAAAAACGGCAGGTTGATCTCCGTCTGCTGGGCCGAACTCAGCTCGATCTTCGCCTTCTCTGCCCCTTCCTTGAGTCGCTGGAGCACCATCTTGTCTTCGCTGACGTCCAGGCCCGTGTCCTTCTTGAACTCGGCGATGAGCCACTCGATGATCACCTGGTCGATGTCGTCGCCTCCGAGGTGGGTGTCGCCGTTGGTCGCCTTGACCTCCACGACGTTGTCTCCGATTTCGAGGATCGAGATGTCGAAGGTGCCGCCGCCCAGGTCGAAGACGGCGACCGTCTCGTCCTTCTTCTTGTCCAGCCCGTAGGCCAGGGCGGCTGCAGTTGGCTCATTGATGATGCGGCGCACCTCGAGGCCAGCGATCTTCCCGGCGTCCTTGGTGGCCTGACGCTGCGCGTCGTTGAAGTATGCGGGGACCGTGAGGACTGCTTCTTTGACGGTCTCGCCCAGGTGTTCCTCAGCGGCCCTCTTCAGCTTCATGAGGACCTGCGCGCTGATCTCGGGTGGGCTCAGGATCTCGTCGTCGATCTTGATGGACGCGCCACCGCTCTTCGCCGCCACGACATCGTAGGGGACCCGCTTACCCTCCGTCTTCATATCCTTGTGCTTCATGCCCATGAAGCGCTTGACGGAGAAGACCGTGCGGGTCGGGTTGGTGATGGCTTGTCGCCGCGCCGCCTGGCCGACGAGGCGCTCACCGTCCTTGCTGTAGGCGACGACAGACGGGGTGGTCCGGGCACCCTCTTCGTTCGTGATCACCTTCGGCTCGGAGCCTTCCATGACCGAAACGACGGAGTTGGTGGTCCCTAGGTCGATGCCGATGATCTTGGCCATGCGTTGCTTCCTCCGACCCGCGAGTCTCGAACCGAGCTTTTCAACGGGCTATGTACTGCGTTTAATCCAGTGCAGGCGACCGTTCTTGGCGAAGTCGATCTGCCGGCGACTCGGAATCTAATCCCCCCCCTGAACCTGTCAAGCAGCGGAGCCCCAAGAAAAAAGTGGGCTTGACACGGGAGCCCCGGTGCCTAAGTGTCACCGGCTCCCTCGCCGATCCGGCCTTTGCCGGGGATTTGGCGCCAGTAACACGACCCTTCCGCGCACCCGCGCATCCGACTTGAAAGCACACTGGAGACCGTTGTCCATGAAGTTCACCCCCCTGAACGATCGCATCCTGGTCAAGCGCACCGACACCGACGAGAGGTCGGCCGGCGGCATCATCATCCCGGACACGGCAAAGGAGAAGCCGATGCAGGGCGAAGTCATCGCCGTGGGCGCTGGCAAGCTGCTCAAGGACGGTAGCCGCCGGGATCACCTGGTCCAGGCCGGGGACCGCATCCTGTTCAGCAAGTACGCCGGCGACGAGGTCAAGCTCGATGGCGTCGAGCACCTCATCTTCAAAGAGGACGAAGTTCTGGCCGTCATCAACGGGTAAGTCAGAGCCCCCTCGCCCCTCGGCTAGAAGCATCCCAACGCACATTCAGTAACAAGCACCCAAACGCACATCTAGTAGGAGAACGCATGTCTGCGAAGGAAATTCATTTCCGCGACAACGCCCGGGAGGACATCCTCATCGGCGTTGATAGCTTGGCCAATGCGGTCAAAATCACCATGGGCCCCCGGGGCCGGAACGTCGTGCTCGAAAAGAGCTGGGGTTCGCCGCTCATCACCAAGGACGGCGTTACCGTCGCCAAGGAGATCGAGCTGGAGGACAAGTTCCAGAACATGGGCGCTCAGATGGTCAAGGAGGTCGCTTCGAAGACCTCCGATGTTGCTGGCGACGGCACGACGACGGCCACGGTCTTGGCCCAGGCGATCTACCGCGAGGGCACCAAGTTGGTCGCCGCGGGCGTCAACCCCATGGATCTCAAGCGGGGCATCGAAAAGTCGGTGGCCAAGGTTGTCGCTGCGCTCGAGGCGCAGAGCAAGCCCACGCAAGACCAGCGGGAGATCTCGCAGGTCGGCACCATCTCGGCCAACGGCGACACCACGATCGGCGACATCATCGCCGAGGCAATGGAGAAGGTCGGTAAGGCCGGCGTGATTACGGTCGAAGAGGCCAAGTCGCTCGAGACTTCCTTGGAAGTCGTCGAGGGCATGCAGTTCGACCGCGGCTATCTGAGCCCTTACTTCGTGACCGACAGCGAGCGGATGGAGGTCGTCCTGGAGAAGCCCTACGTGCTGATCCATGAGAAGAAGATCTCCAACATGAAGGACCTGCTCCCCATCCTCGAGAAGGCAGCCAAGGACAGCCGACCGCTGGTGGTCTTGGCCGAGGACGTGGACGGCGAGGCCCTTGCCACGTTGGTCGTCAACAAGATCCGCGGCACGCTGAACGT
>CAZQTQ010000415.1:0-4450 GCA_964596025.1 uncultured Rickettsiales bacterium | reverse complement strand
TGATCGTGCCGCCCAGGCCCTGGTTGTAGCGGGCGTCGTAGCCTGCAGTGATGACTTCAAGATCCTGAATGGCGTCGAAGTTGAAGTTCATCGAGAAGGTGCCGGTCACCGGGTCGGTCGTGCTCGTGCCGTCCAGGTAGTACTGGTTGGACTGCATCGCACCGCCGTTGATGTTCGGGTTCGCGCCGCCGGTCACACCCGGCAGGAACTGGACCACATCCTGGAAGGAGCGACCCGAGGGCAGATCGTCCAGAAAATCCGCACTCAAGGTGATGCTCGAAGTCGTCGACTCGGTGTCGATGATGGGGCGGCGGTCGATGACTTCGACCGTCTCACCCACCTCGGGCAGCTCCATGACGAGCTTGAGGTTGACGGTTCGACCCACGTTCAGCCTCAGGTTCGGCCTGATAATGGTCTTGAAGCCCTCCTTCTCAATGTCCAGGCGGTAGGTGCCCGGCGGAAGCCCAATGAAGCGGAAGAGGCCGGTTTCCGTCGTCGTCGTCTCCCGGGCCCCCTGCATGGAGTCAGAGACCAGGGTGAGCTTGACCCCAGCGAGGAAGGTGTCGCTCTGATCAACGACCTCTCCCTTCAGCGTTGCGGTAGTGGCCTGAGCAAAGGCCGTAGATGCCGCAAGCATGCAGCCAAGGAAGAGGAGAAGTGCCTGAAGGCGGGCGCGGGCTGCCAAGGGGGACCTCCGTGGAGGGTGCTTCCGAGGGTTCTCGGGGTGTGGTCTCAGCCGGACAAATAGGACCGAATGCGCGCGACCCGCGCGCAACGGGCACGGATTTCTAGCAGTGCGGCCAAAGAGGTGTCAAGCACCATCGCCGACATCGCATTCGTTACTTTTAGGCACGATTTCCAATAGTTAGGCTAGAATTGGCCGGGACTGATGTCCGGTTTTGGATCAATCCAGAAAACCGCAGCCCGTCTGGAAATTTGCTTCGTTCCACCGTAGCCTGCCCTCCTCTCGCCGCCGACCGGCCAAACCCTGAGGGAGAGCCTTCCTGTGACTCCTGCGATGATCGATTGTCCCTTCTGCGGAAACGAGGTCCCGGTCGGCGCGCAGCGGTGCAAGCACTGCTTTTCTGAGCTAGACGCAGCAACGGCCCCCCAGAAGAAGAGCGGCCTGCTCATCGGGGTCGTCATCTTTGGGCTCATCATTTCGGTCTCAGTCCTGTGGCTCTACCAGAGCATTCACAACCGCAACCCGCTTGAGAAGTACACCATCGACACCCGCGAGCAGCGAATCGTAATGGTCTACCGCACGAGCGGCGAGACCGAGACGCGCCAGATTCACTTCGATGAGGTGGCCAGTGTAGAGATGGAAGCTGGCAGCTTCCTCCTCGGCGGATACCACTACGAGCTCTTCCTCGTGACCACAGCGGGCGAACGGGTACTCCTCAAGCAGAGTACGGAGACCTCCCTCGAGCGGGACGCCAACGACATCGCCCACTTCACGAACAAGCAGCTGACGATCATCAACAACATCCGCGCGGGCAGGAAGATGCTCGGCGAAAAGCCCTAGGCACCTGGCAACCCCAGGATGCTCCTAGACTGGATCCTCGGCTACTTCTCGAACGACCTCGCCATAGACCTCGGCACGGCCAATACCCTGGTCTTTGCCCGAGGCGATGGAATCGTACTCAATGAGCCTTC
This sequence comes from uncultured Rickettsiales bacterium, assembly GCA_964596025.1. Classification (GTDB taxonomy): domain Bacteria; phylum Myxococcota_A; class UBA796; order UBA9615; family UBA9615; genus CAZQTQ01. The sequence continues at coordinate 2,794 of CAZQTQ010000415.1, read as the reverse complement.
GGTCGTCGCCGTCTCGCGGGAAGGCCACCAGAAGCGGGTACTCGCCGTAGGCCAGGAAGCGAGAGAGATGCTGGGCAAGGTGCCCGGCAGCATCCAGACGATTCGCCCGATGAAGGACGGGGTCATCGCCGACCTCGACGTGACTGAAGCCATGCTCCGCTACTTCATCCAGCGGGTGCACGGGCGCCGAGCCCTGGTCCGACCACGGATGGTCATCTGCGTCCCCTTTGGTATCACCGAGGTCGAACGGAGGGCCGTCCGGGATTCCGCAACGGCGGCCGGAGCACGCGAGGTGTACCTCATCCAAGAGCCCATGGCTGCCGCCTTGGGCGCCGGGCTTCCCGTCACTGAACCGCAGGGAAACATGATCGTCGACATCGGCGGAGGCACCACCGAGGTCGCAGTCATTTCCCTGGGCGGCATTGTCTTCTCCGAATCGGTCCGGGTGGCAGGCGACCAGATGGATGAGGCCGTCATCGAGTACATCCGGAAGAAGCACAAGCTGCTCATCGGCGAAAGGACCGCTGAACGCATAAAAATGCAGCTCGGATGCGCCTGGCCCTTCGACGAAGTCCAGACGATGCCGGTGAAGGGGCGGGACTTGGAGGCCGGCATCCCGAAGACCATCGCAGTCTCGTCGGAAGAGATCATGGAAGCTCTGCGAGAACCAGTCCGTCAGATCGTGGAAGCGGTCAAGGTCACGCTGGAGCGGACGCCGCCGGAGTTGGCGGCCGACATCATGGAGCAGGGGGTCATCCTGGCCGGCGGTGGAGCCCTGCTTTACGGGCTGGACATCCTCCTCCGGGAGGAGACCGGACTGCCCGTCATCCAAGCCACTGAGCCGCTACTGTGTGTGGCTCTCGGCTCGGGGGCGGCGCTCGACTCCCTCGACCTCCTGGGTCGGATCACGGAGCGAGCCTAGGGGCAACGAGACCGATTCCAGCCGTGCTAGGGTCGCCCTGGAGCGTCGGACGGCGCTAAGCCCTAGAGGAGGGGACCGATGAAGAGCAAGACTTCCCTACTGGCCGCCGCCCTGGGCGCGGTTGCGATTGTCGCCAGTTTCTTTATGGCCTCCACTCCCGACGCAGCCGACGCCGACACCCGCGGGGTTCGTTTTTGGGTCACTGAGTACCGAATGAGACTCGACATGGAGGTGCCGATCAGGGAGGACGGTACACGCCCCATAGAGTTCCAAATACGGGGCCGCGCCTCGCTACACGGAAGCGACAAGGTGGACTTCTCCTGGACCGTGGGGGACGCCCGCCCTTACCTGGACGTCATCAACGCCTGCAGCAGCGGGCGACTGCACGGCACCGTCGTGGAGATGCAGAAGTTCGGGACCAGCGAGCGGGGCATCGACGGCAGCGGGGAACTACGCTCCCTGAACTGCCGGAACATCCTCAAATAGAAGAGCAACTCAGTCGGCTAGCTTCCTCACGAAGGTCGGTCGGTCGAGGTGCGCCATGTCGTCGTCCAACTGTCGCTGAAAGACGTCGCTTGAGCTCCGCTCGAGTACCGACCGGTCGATCGGACTCGCAAGGGAGCTTCGCTCCTGACGCACCGTCGGCGGCAGGTCCAAACCCTCTCCTGAGACCATGGCCCAGGGGCTGACTGGAACGGCTCGCTGAGACACTGTGTTGGTGCGCAGCAGACGGTCCAGCTGGGGTTCGGCCTGCCCCGCCGGGCTCTGTTCCTCCAAGAGCGCGTCGGAATCGATGCCGGTCGCGATGACGGTGATGCGCACCTCATCGTCAAGACCCTCGTCCACCACCCAACCGAAGATGACCTCGGCGTCCTCGTGCGCCTCCTCTTCGATCAGCGCAACCGCCTCGGTCAGCTCAGCGAGCTTGAGTGAGGCGTTGCTGGTCACGTTGACGAGTACACCCTTGGCTCCGGTCATAGCAGCCTCTTCGAGCAGAGGAGAGCTGATGGCCCGCTGTGCCGCTTCCACCGCCCGCATCTCGCCCGTGGCCTTGCCCAGACCCATGAGGGTCATGCCGGAGATACTCATCACGGTACGCACATCAGCAAAGTCAGCGTTGACCACACCCTTGACGTGGATGAGTTCGACGATGCCCCGCACCGCGTCGAGCAAGATCTGATCGGCCAGCGTGAATGCGTCCATCGTGCTCATGTCGTCGCCGGCAAGCGCCACCAGCCGATCGTTGGGGATGACGATCAGGGTGTCCACGACCTCCCGCAATGCCTCGATGCCAGCCTCAGCGACCCGCCGCCGCTTCTTACCCTCGAAGGAGAACGGACGCGTCACTACGGCCACACAGAGAGCGCCCTGCTCCCGGGCTACCTCAGCGATCACCGGAGCGGCCCCCGTACCGGTTCCGCCTCCCATCCCGGCGGTCACAAACACGATGTCGGCGTCAATCAGCTGAGCGGCGATGGCTTCGCGGCTCTCCAGGGCGGACTCACGTCCAACGGTTGGCCGGGCGCCGGCGCCGAGCCCGCGGGTCAGGCCCACACCCAAGGGCAGGATCTCGTCAGCTTTGGAGGCCTCGAGCGCTTGCTGATCGGTGTTGGCGGCAATGAACCGCACCCGGCTGAGCTTCGATCGGACCATGCTGTTAATGGCGTTGCCGCCCCCGCCGCCGACACCAATGACGCGAATCGAGATCTCCTCGACGTCTTGGTCCTTGGGGGGACCGGCGAACTGAATGCTCGTTTGCTGCTGGCTCATCGTCTCTGATTCCTCAGTCGCTAGTGCTGCAGGCTGGTGGGACGGACGGGTCTAGAAGACCATCCCCAGCCATTCGCTCATGCGCCCTTTCACCCGCCCGTA
>CAZQTQ010000414.1:0-4479 GCA_964596025.1 uncultured Rickettsiales bacterium | reverse complement strand
CGGCGACGACGACGACGACTCCGGCGACGACGACGACTCCGCAACCAGCGAGGACACCGGGGCCACCGAGGGCACCACACTCGGCCTCTACAGCCAGAGTACGGTCACCTTCGCCAACGTCGCCCCAGGAACCCACACCCTGTCGATCACGGCCCCCGCTGGGGACGCCTGCCTCGCCCACCCGGGCGTCTCCACCGAGGGCGATCTCCGCGAGGTCACCGTCCGGGCAGCAGCGGTTACCTACATCCGCTACATCTGCGACTGAGGACCGGGTGGGGGCACCGAGCTTGACGATGGACTTGGGAACGCGACGGGACGGGAAGGCCGCCCACTTTCTGCTCGTCGTCTTCGCGCTGGCACTGGTGCTGGGTCCGTCCTTGGCCTTCGCCAACAAGGGAAACCGCGGTGGAGGCGGCGGCAGAAGCGACAAAGACGGCGGCGGGGGCCAAGAAGGCGGCGACAAAGGCGGCGGCGAAGACGGCCCAAGAGACGGCATCCCTGAAGCCAAGACCGAAGAGGCCTACGAGAAGCAGGTAAAGGACGAAGGCCGCTACGAGATCGTGGACTCCCCCTTCGAGGCCCTGGAGATCCAGTGCATCGAGGAGAAGAACGCCAATGCCTGCTTCCAAGCAGCCACCGCGTGGAAAGAGGGGAGCGAAGAGGTCAAGTCCAACACCTCACAGGCCGCCAACCTCTTCAGCGCAGGCTGCTCCTTTGGTTCGGGACCATCCTGCATGGCTGCGGCCCAGATGTACCTCCGCAACGAGACCGGCATGCAGCTCATCATGCCGGAGGGCATCGTCGAACTGGACTTTGGGGAGGCCGCCCGGCTGCTCGATGAGGCCTGCGCCTACGGGATCTGGGCTGGCTGTGGTCTGTTGGGTGACGTCTACCTCCGACCGCAGAGCCTGATCCAAGACAAGAAGGCTACATTCCGCGGGGTCAAGCCGGACCTGCTTCGCGCGATGCAGGCCTTCCGGCGGGGCTGCGACCCGGCGCGAGTGGAGCGGATCGAAGACCTGAGTACCACCGAGGGCAAGAAGCAGGCCGATATCCGCTCCTGCGCTCGGCTCGCCGAGCTGCACGTCAGCCGACAGAGCGGACAGCTCAGCTACGAGCTGGCCGCCGACTACGGCCTCCGTGCCTGCTTGGCCTCCGGCGAGACGAGTCTCTGCGACCGCGCGGCCGAGCTACGGAAGATGGCCGAAGATGGCGGGCCCCCGAAGGCGGACAGCCCCGGCGAAGGTGAGGGCGGCGACAACGAAGCGAGCGGCCCAAACCAGGGGACGTCGGCCAGCAAGCAGGGCGGCCTGTCCCGTCCCGAAGCCGAGCGCTTCCGCGACGAGGAGACCGGCGCGGATGTCGAGAAGAAGGACCGCTTCCCGATCCGCGTTGACTTGGTGATCGGCGTCGGAGCGAGGTGGCTCTTCGAGCAGCCCAACATGGCCGGGACGAATTGGCAGGCCGGCGCCAGCCTCTGGTTCAACATCATCGGCTTCTCCTTGGAGACCGAGTTCCATACCGACAAGCTGCTCCAGCCCACCACTCGCGTCTACACCCGCTTCATGCACAGCCTCAGCGTCCAGGGCGCGATCCCCTTGCCCTTCAAGCTGACGATCCCAGCCCGCCTCTACATCGTCTTTGGAATGGGCGGCGCCCTCGGCACGCTGTCTCTTGCCCAAGGCCCCTACCTCTTGAGCGGCGGGCTGCGGGAGTTCTTCCAGTTTGTCATCAGCACGGACCACCGAAATGGGCCCCGTCAATGGGGTGCCGTTCGCTACGAGCAGCAGCAAAGTTGGCGCGAGGGAGCCGGTGACACCGTCGAACACGGCGGGAAGATCACGTTCCTCTTTGGCTTCGCCTTTGGGGGCTGGGGACCCCGCCTAAAGCGCTGAGTCCCAGACAGGCATTTTTTTTGCTTGTTTTGCCCCGCCAGCTCAAGCCCGACCCAGGGACTCCGATGGTAAGAATATGCCGGGACGGTCCCCGAATGGGGGCCACCGGCCAGGGCCCCAAAACGGCTTTTGCGAGCGGGGGCTGAAGGGAAGAGAAGGGACCCCCAAGTTCGTCGAAAAAGCCACTAAGAGCGTCGCCGCGGGTCCCTCACCAGGTCTCGCGGCGCCTCGTTTGTTCGGGGACATCCACACAGGGCCAGTGCTTCCCAGTCAAAGAGGCTCAGAGGGCTGCAGGCGACTGAGGTGAGTCCAGTCCGACTTGCTGCCGCCGCCGAAACGACCGGGCTCAGCTGCCCTGGCTCGCCCCGGGGTGGGAAGATGCGCCGGTGATTGCTCCCGGGCCGACGCTGCTGGTCCTCGTTCCTGACCGGAGGGGCGAGGCAGCCCACCGCCCTCTGCTCCGGCCCGAAGACAGCCCATTTGGACGAGCCGCCCTGCGCCTCGAAGCCGAGGGAACACCCGTAGTCGTGGGTTCCCGACTTACTGGAGGGAGGGCCTGGGGAGCTCGGGCGGAGCCGGGGGTTTGGGCCGCGGTCGAAGGGGTTGAGGTCGCGGGGATCCACAGCCGGCTGGCCACCGCCCTGTGGGAACCTAGCCACCAAGATCTCTTGGCCGAACTTCCCCCCGTCCCGTTGTCAAACCCCAGGGACTTTGTCCGTCTCTGTCGCGACAAGGCTGCCAGCCAGAAGGCGTTGGAGGCCTCCGGCCTTCGGATGCCGCCGCTGTGCACCAAGGTTGAGGACTTCGGCCACGCCTTGACCCGCTGGGGAGGAGCCTTTCTCAAGCCCCGGTACGGCTGGGGCGGGGCAGGGATCCTCTTTGTGGACGAACCGGTGACCCTAGCTGATGCCCTGGCGGCGGCTCCTCCCGAGGCCCCGGCGGGGGCCACAGGGTCCTGGGTCCTCCAACGCGCCGTAGCTCCACCGCCAGGGCTCGGCTCCGTAGCCTTGCGGGTCTTGGTCCAAAAGAATGCCCAAGATCGTTGGTTCTGCTGCCCTCCCGTCGCTCGCGTGGACGAGAGGGGTCCGGTCGCCAACCACCTGCTTGGAGCCCGGGCCGAGCCCGCCGATCGCTGGTTGGATGAAGCAGCGCAGGAGGCCCTCTTCGCTGAAGCCCGCTCCGCCGCGGAATCCCTCGAGGCTCAGGCTGGGGTCCCCTGGGTCGCCGAGGTCGGCCTCGACTTCGTCCTCGACAAAGGCCGGAGCCCCCACCTCATCGAAGCCAACGGCGTCCCCCGCGGACGCCTGAGGGCCTTGTCCGAACAGCTCGGCGGCGCCTGGAACGAAGAACACACCGAGGCCTGCGCTCGCCCCTTGCGGGCGCTCGCTCGTTGGGCCGGCTAAGGCCTAGGGCCCTCGGCCCCCTCCTTACGCTCCGGCCGCCACGCAGTCGCCAGGTAGCCCATCGGATAGTCCACCTTCCTCCCCAAGAGCACCGAGCGCCTCAGCATCGGCGCCAGCCGCTTCACGGAAAATGGATAGGTCTTGTCCTTGGGCGGCTCCCCACGGAGCAGGGTCTTTACCCAGGTCATGGACTTCGGATGGAGACGCCAAGGACCGGCGACCACGATGAGCCCATCCCTCTTGCAGACCCGCTCCGCTTCGCGAAGCACGGGGCCGGGGTTGGGGATGAGGTGGACGAGGCTCGCCACCACCACGACATCGAAGCGGTCGTCGGCAAAGGGTAGGCGCCGCGCGTCGGCTTGGACCGGCACCACCGAGCAACCCAGCTCCGCACTGGTTGCGACAAGCCGCTCGAGGTGTTCGCGTCCCAGCTCGACCGCAGTAACCCGGTGACCCCCTTGGGCCAAGGGCAAGGCGATACAGCCCGAGCCGCTGCCCACTTCCAAGACTTCGCTGGGCTGCGCCGGTACAAACTGCTGCACTAGGCGCAGACGAGCCGGGTGAAAGAGGCGCTCGGCCCGAGACCCCCGGTTCATGGCAGCGTAGTAGTCGTATGGGTCAATCAGGCTGCGAAGTTCAGCGTCCATCGGGGGTCCTCGCCGGCCAACGGTGGGGCGGCAATCCCAGGGCCTCGCGCCGGTTCCGATCGCCGGAACCATTCTGCCGCCAGTAGGGGCTGCGGGTCGAGGCGAGAAGCCCCGCCTCTTCCCCGTCGCTGCGCGTCCACCGCACGAGCCGGTGCGGTGGCTCGGCCTCGATGTACCAGGTCGTCTGAGCCCCCGACTCAGGCCGAGCCGTTACCGAAAAGGCGGAGAAGCTTCCCGCCGGCACGTCCACGGTCTCCGTAGATGCGCTGCGGGCCAGCCGTGCCTGCTGCAGGCGGGCCTTGTCCCGGGTCAAGCGTCGCTCCAACAACGTGGGGAACCAGGGAACCGTCCGCTCCTCGCCAGGCTCCAGCCAGGGGCCACCCAAGCCGCGGGCCAAAAAGGGCAGTGCATCGGCAAAGACCGCCCCAGCCGGCACCGCCCAGTCCTCGTCCACGTCGCCCTCCTCTTCCCAGTAACTCCGCAAGGTCCGCCGGGCGTCTCGTTGACCCACGAGCAGCTGCTCCCACACCTGCC
>CAZQTQ010000413.1:0-4480 GCA_964596025.1 uncultured Rickettsiales bacterium | reverse complement strand
GGTCACCGGTCAGGCGGTGGCGGCTGGTCATGAGCAGTGTGGGCCCCGCCTTGCCTGGTGGGAGGTCCTGGAGAAGGGCTTCGATCGTGTCTGTGGTCCCCTCGGCCCCATCCAAGATCATCAGCATGTGCTTGCGGGCCCGAAGTCCGGCCACCAGTCTTTCTTTGGCCATGTCTTCCGCATCGGAGACATGCTCGAGCCCCATGGCAGCGGCGATGCACCGAAGGACGGCGCCTCGGGTGCGGCAGGGGGCCAGGTCACAGAATCGCACCTCGGTGAAGGGGCCCGAGCCCGCGAGCCGTCGGGCTGCGGTGAGGGCGACAGCGGTCTTTCCGATCCCGCCGGGTCCCAGCAACACCAGATGGTTTCGTTCCTCGCCGAGGGTTCGGACCACCGCATCCACCTCGGAATTTCGACCGATGAGTTCATTGGGGCCGGGGGGGAGGTGGCATATGTCGACGAATGGAGCCGGAGTGGTCTCCTCGCTGCCAGCGGGTGGAAGGGGGGACATCTCGGCGAGTGCCTCGAACCGATAGCCCGAGCCGACCAGGGTGAGCAGGTGGTCGGGAGCCCTGGGCTCTCGCTCGATCTTGGCGCGGAGTCGGCCCATTGTGGTCTTGACGGTTCGAGACATCACACCGCCTCGATAGCCCCATACTTGCTGAAGGAGCTCGCGTTTGGAGACGACCCGGCCATCCTGCTGAACCAGGTAGCTCAGGAGCCGCACCTCGGTGGGCGTCAGGGTCCGGGAACCGTCGGCCCAGCGCGCCACTCGGGCCTCAAACTCAACGATGCAGCCACTCAACTGCAGAGGGTCGGGGAGTACCATGCTCCTCGGAGAGTAATTGCTGGAGGTCTCTCCGATGTGGCCAAGTGTTGGCAAGCTTGTGAAGATGTGACAGCGAGGCGGATTGTGTGGCAGAGAGCCTGGTCGAAGACCTCGTTGTTGGGGTGGCGGAGAGGGAGGGATTCGAACCCTCGGTGAGTTGCCCCACACACGATTTCCAGTCGTGCACCTTCGACCGCTCGGTCACCTCTCCCCAGATCGACTCTTTGCCTGACGATGCGCGCCCCGCAGTTCCCGAAAGAAGGCCCTTAGCAGCTTGCTGGCTGCTTCACTGAGGAGCCCGCCTTCGACCAGTACCTGGTGATTCAGACGTTTGTCGCTGCCCAGAGCGTACAGGGAGACCGCAGCTCCTGCTTTGGGATCGACGGCCCCAAAGACCAACCGCTCGACCCGCGCCAGCACCAGTGCACCCATGCACATCGCGCAGGGCTCCAGCGTGACATACAGCGTCGTCCCCTCCCGGCGCCAACCGGGCTGGGTTGTGGCGCTGCGTAGGGCCTCCAGTTCGGCGTGGGCCGTTGGATCCGAGCGCTCCTCGCGCCGGTTGCGGCCGGTACCGAGTAGTTCGCCGTCTGGGCCGACGAGGACCGCGCCGACCGGGACGTCTCCGTGCTCGGTCGCAGCGCGCGCTTGCTTTAGGGCAAGCTCCATCCAGTCCGCGTCGCAGCGCTTCGCATCGGACGGCCTCTGCATCGTTTGCTTCCCAATGAATGGACGGGCTCTCGCCCGAGTCACGGGAAGCTACCGGATGGCCTCAGAGCTGTCAATCGGCCTGCAGCGCTAGGGTCAGCTCGACTTCCAGCGAGCCCAGACCCGGGGGAAAGAGCGCCTCCCTGAGACGCTCCTCCAGGCACTGCTGCACCTTCAAGTTGTCCAGGCGATCTTCCTGGAGATCGAAGCTGAGTCCCTCGCCGTTGGGGGTGATCGTCATCGACCAGCGCAGCTGCCCTGCCTGCACCCGCCCCTTGCGTTCTTCTCGACGCCAGCAGGCCTCCAAGCGTTTGCTGTTGGAGCTCAGCTTGCGCTCCATGCTGGCCCCGGTCCGTGGGTCTCCGCTCATCTGATCGAGGACGACGACTCGGTAGGAGGGCTTGTGGCGGACCGTGCTGCCTCCTTCGGGGCCTCCGAGGCCTCCGGCCTTGTCCGTCTGCCTGGACACCAAGAGACCCCGTTCATCGGCTTGTTTTCGGACCTCTTTGGTACTTCTGCTCCCCGGAGCGTCCTCCCACCCCATCGCCGGCTCCCCTTGAGTCAGCCGAGGCGTGGGGCCACCCTCTACCGGCTGCATGCCGTCGACGGCGTAGACCAGGACCTGTCCGTCGGCCAGTCCGAGGGCGAGCACCCCACCGCTGTCTCCCCAATCTGCCGCCGTAACCTGTCCGTCTACCACCAGCTTCTGGATCCCCCGGCCCCCGAGGTCGACTAGTTCGACGCCATCGTCCGCTGCGAGCACGACGACCCGGCCGGTCGGCGAGAAGGCCGAGGGGCCATTGGACTGTGGTCCAGTAAATCGGTCGAGCTCCTCTCCGGTGGGCAGGCGGTAGAGCCGGAGGCTCCCCCCTCCCCGGCCGGCCAGCGCCAGCCGGTCCGGGGCTACGAACTGGGCCGAAGCGGTCTCTTCGCCCCGAGCAAATAGCGCGACTTGTCCACCTCGAAGGTCCCAGACCAGGCCGCCGTCTGCGGTGGCGACCGCAAGCGTACTTCCGTCGGGGCTAAAGGCGAGGCCATGGGCCCGACCGATCCCTTCGAGCCGGGGGCCGGGTCGGCCGTTGTCGAGGGCGTAGAGTTGGATCCCGGAGGGCTGGCCTTGCAGGACATCTCCCTCCACCGCGGCCGCAAGCCACTGGTGGTCTTGCGAGTAGGCCAGGGCCGAGACTGTTTGGGGCATCGGCGGCAACTGGAGACGGTTTCCGGTCGAGAGATCCCAGGCCGATGGTCCCCGTCCGCTGACCCCGCTGCTGGCAGCAATCTCCCGTCCACTGGTAGAGACGGCGACGTGTTGCACTGCGAAGCGTTCGTCGTAGCGGTGGCGATGGATCAGGTCCAGTCGGAGGCCTAGGCCGTCTGCGTCCTCGGCCTTGGCTTCCTTCTGGTTCGGATCGTTGGGGCCGCCGACTACGTAGGGGTCTGGATCGGCGTAGGCCCCTGCCGCTCCCAGCAGGCTGGCAAACACCAGCCCCAACGGTGCCGCACTCCTGCGCCATGGCGAACTTTTCCGCTCGAAGGATGGACGAAACACCTACCTGCTATCCCTTGAACGGAATGGCGAAACCGAGAACCGCCGCTCCCACCAGAACCCACAGGGGGTGGACATTGCCCAGGAAGAGGGCCGCCAGCGCCATCCCGCCGAGCGCCCAGCTCTGCCAGCTGGCCAAGCTGGCTGGCGCCAGGTCGAGAACCATCGCAGCGAGAATCGCAAGGACGACGGGCCGAACGGCCCGCATCAGGCCGGCCATTCGGGGGCTGTCCTGGAAGCGATCGAGCAGGAAGACGACGGCGATGATCATCAGCGCTGAGGGCAAGACCATCCCCAGGAGCCCCGCCATGGCTCCGGCCCAGCCGCCGGCGTGGAAGCCGATGAGCAGCGACATCTTGGTGGCAATCGGCCCCGGTAAGGCGTAGCCGGCGGCCAGAGCGTCCAAGAACTCCACCTCGCTCATCCAGCCGCGGGAATCGACGACTTCCGCCTGCATGAGCGGGACCATCGCCGGGCCACCACCCCAAGTAAAGGTCCCGATTTTTGCGAAGGAAAGGAAGAGATCGGCGGCGACAGGCACGGTGCCAGTCTAACGACTCGAGATCAGCTGAGGTCCATCTCCTGGTATTGACCTTCTGGCTTTTGGGCCAGCATCTGCCAGGCGGTCGACGCCGAGCGCTTGAGCTCGTGCCAACTCTTGATGCGGCCCAAGGTGCGGGCGGCGAAGAGCGGACGGTAGTAGAAGCGCACGTAGGCGAGCTGGGTCATCTCCTGGATCTCTTCCTCGGTCAGGTCGCAGCCGGGCCGCGGGATGTAGGCTTCGCAACTCTCGTCCAGGATGTAGTTGCGCCAGTAATCCTCGCCGTACTCCTTCAGGTACATGTCGTAGAGGGCGGTGCCGGGCATCGGGGTGACCTTGGAGAACTGGGCGTAGTCCAGGTCCAGGCTCAGGGCGTATCGGATGGTCTGGCGGACGGCCGATGCGTTCTCGCCGGGGTTGCCGACCATGAAGTAGCCAAAGACGTCGATGCCTGCAGCCTTGGTTGATGTGATCGTAGCGCGGGCCTGGTCGAGGTCGGCGGCTTTCAAGAGGGTGCGCAGAACCTGACGGTTGCCGCTCTCCAACCCGTAGTAAATCCGCGTGCAGCCGCCGCGTGCCATCCAGCTCAACATCTCTTCGCTGATGCAGTCGACCCGGGTACGCGCGGCCCAGACCACGTCGATCTTCCGTCGGACGATCTCTTTGCAGATCTCGATGACCCGCGGCTTCTGAATCGTAAACGCCGAGTCGAAGAAGTCGAACTCGCGGACGCCGTGCTCGTTGTAGGCGAGCTCGATTTCGTCCACGACGTCGATAGGCGTTCGCGGGCGGAACTTGAGCCCGCCCTGCTCGCAGAAGATGCAGCGGTAAGGGCAACCTCGGCTCGTCATCAGGC
>CAZQTQ010000412.1:0-4483 GCA_964596025.1 uncultured Rickettsiales bacterium | reverse complement strand
GTCGTCGTCGCCCGTGTCGTCGTCGCCCGTGTCGTCGTCGCCCGTGTCGTCGTCGCCCGTGTCGTCGTCATCACCCGTGTCGTCGTCATCACCCGTGTCGTCGTCGTCGCCTGGGGTGCTGAAGTCGACAACGCCCCCGGCTGCACCCGGGCTGAGGAAGCCCAGGGTCACCGTCGTGTAGTCCACATAGATTCGTCCATTGCCCCCGTCTCCGGCCCACCAGTAACAGCCACTGTGAACGGCTTGTCGATCCCCGTCGCCGCCCAGAGCCGTGACCTCGTTGATGTCCAGGGTCTCGACAATCAGGACGACTGTGCCGCCCGCGCCCCCACCCCCGCCGACCTCGTAGTGCGGCAGGTCAGGCCAGCCCTCTTCTCCATCGGCGTACAGCGTCAGCGAATCGGTGGTCTCCGCAGCAACAAAGGCAATCCCGCCCCCAGCACCGCCGCGCCCAGAGTCCACAACGTTGTCGACCGCGCCTCCCTGCCCCCCGCCACCCCCAAAGGTCCAGAGGCTGAGCGCATCGACAGCTGCAAAGGTCGTCTGGGCGGAGTTGTCTAGGTACGAGGCCGCTTCGTAGCTAACCCCTGGGAAGCCGTTGGAGCCCCCGCCACCCGGATAGTCGCCGTTGCTGCACGCCGAGCCCGAGGGCGCCACGGAGGGGCTATCGTCCACCCCACCACCGCCACCAGTGAGCCCCGCGGGCACCGTCAGCTGGTTCCACTGGCCCTCGATTCCCTCACCCCGGGCATCCTCGCCACCGCCGGTGACCAAATTCCCGCCGCGATAGCCCAGGTACCGGAGGTCGATGACCCCTTCGGTTCCTCCCGAGCCCAAGTGATTCAGGGTGTCGGCAACTCGAAAGGCCAAGACTCCGCCGGCGATGCCGTCCCAAGCCGAGACCGTCAGTACCGCATCCTCTTCGATCGTGAGGTTCTCGTAGTTCGGCACCCGCTGGATGAGGACCACCTGGCCCGAGAGATCGGTGTTATCGACCTCTCCGTAGATGTTCTGCACCGCAGTGGTGAAGGTGAGACCGCTCAGGCTGGCCGAAGCAACCTCCAGGAACTCGAAGGTTCCCAGACTCGCAGTCTCCCCCACCGAGCCACGCAGATTCATGAGCAGGATCTCGTCGCCAGCCGCGAGTCCCCCCGGAGCCTGATACAAGCTGATGGTGTCGCCACTTATGGAGAGAACCTCAAACGACGCGGCATCGGCGTGGCTCCGCCCAGCAGCCAAGGGATCCGTACTCAAGTTGACGGTCCCGGTCACCGAAGGAGAGCCATCCAGCCCCGTCCCGAAGTGGTGGATTGTGGGGTCCAGGACCTGTGCCGAAGCCAGAGCAGGCAGGCAGAAACTGAGCGCTGCCGCGAGACTCAGACGACGAAGATCGGAAGCAACAGTGCAGATCATGCGGGCACCCCTCGGAGAAAAGACCAGCTCAGGCTAGCACCGCCCCAGGGGGCCCCGAGGGGATCAATCGCTGCCCGGGGCGAAGCGAAGGGTGATGCTCGAGCTCAGCGCAGCCGGCGCATCCGAGGACAAGGTCCAGCCACCGCCGTCGAGGAGGCCCCCGCCGGACGGCCAGTCCACCCGCAGGACCAGGCGGTCTTCGCTCAGAGACTCCACGCAAGAGCTGGTAGCTCCCTCGCAGCTCTCCGCGACCGCGGAACCATCGAGTGTGATGCCGCTGCTCTGCACCTCACCTCCACCCGCGTAGCGCCATTGGCTTCCGTCGGCCATGACCAACTCACCGGCCTCGCCATCGAAGACCCAGAGGTCCAGCTGACCCGCAACGTCGCTCGCGTCGACGATCCCGGCCCGGGCCGTGGGGTACGAGGTCTGCACCCCTTCCGGAAGCAGGGGAACGAGGGAACCGGCCCGGGCCAGCACAGGGATCTCGGTGATGGGTGCGGCGACCTCGACCGAGGCCCCCTCTTCGCCGCCCTCGTAGATGGCATCGCCAAGAAGGCTGTACCAGCGCCCCGGCGGCAGCCGGACCGAACGCGAGGTCGCCCCCTCCTCGAGCACCGGAGCCACCAGCAGGTCATCCCCCAGGAAGTGCTGGTCCGGTGCGTCCCGGAGCGCTTCTGCAGCCTCTCCGCTCCCGGACTCCACCAGGATCGAGTGGCGGAGGAAGGGCAAACCCTCTTCGGTGTACGCCCGATCCAAGGCTCTCCATAGGGGCAGCAAACGCAGGTGTAAGCGGCTGTAACGAGCGAAGTGCCCGATGGAGAACTTTCCGTTCTGCCAGTGCCAATTCTCTCCTTCGCGGACCCCATCGTGGGTACGCATCACCGGCTCGAAGGCCCCCATAGACACCCAGCGGCTGTAGAGCTCTTCGTCCGAATTCCCGTTCCAGAGCGAGCTGAAGCCGGCGATGTCCGAACCGTAGCGACCGACCCCGCTCAGCCCGAGACCCACGCCAATCTCCCGCGCCGAGGGCAGGCCGTCGTCTCGGGCCCAGCTCGTCTCCTGGTCCCCTCCCCACGTCACCGGAGTCGTCGCATGGTCGCCCGTCCAACCCGAGCGCCCAAAGCAGAGCGCATTGCCCTCTCCCCAGGACTCGTTCAAGACCTCCATGTTCAGCTCGTGCCACTTCAAGGGGTAGGCGTTGTGGGTCGCCCGCCCGCTCAGCCCATCACCGACGACCGCGTCCATCGGCATCCACTCGCCGAAGTCGCACATCCAACCGTCCTGCTCCATTTCTGTTGCCGCCTCGAGGTAGGTCTTCGCCCAGTCCCGAGCCTCCGCATTTTCCAGATCCACTACGCTTCCGAAGCGGTCGATGATGGAGAAGGTGTAGGGCTCGCCATCTTGCTTGCGGGGGAGAAAGCCCCCGTCACGGGCCTCCGTCCACTCGTCGAAGGCGTCGGTGACAAAGGGGTTGAAGTAGCCCAAGAAGGCCAGGCCCTCCTTGTGCAGCCGGTTGATGGTCTTTGGCAGCTCCGGATAGGTCTCCTCATCCCATTCCCAGTGGTAGTTCAGGTCGTAGCCAATCAAAGCCTGGTCGCGGCCGCCAATCCAGTCCTGTGCCCAGAGCGCGCTGGCCGAGATCTCGTACTGCCGCAAGACATCCACTAGGTCCAACAGAGCCTGCGTGCCCCGCTGCACCCCGATCCACGGACCGTAGGCCCAGTCGGGCGCCGCCGCCGGAGGGCCGGTACTGAGTGTCCAGTTCTGGACCGCCTGACGGGGGCTGCCCGCAGGGAAGAGGCTCAGCTCGAGAACCGAACCCCAGGCCTCCATGCGCAGGACGCCCGGCTCCTCGGCCCCGCAGAGGTACATACGCGCCACCGAGTCGCCCTGGATCCCCAGGCCCAAGCCGCGGTCGGTCACTGTCCACGGCACCGGGTAGTAGCTGTCGCCGATCCGACCCTCGAAGATATAGGTCTCGTCGAGGAAGTAGTCCTCCTGGCCAATGCCCTGCTCAGCGGTGTACAGCAGGGCGGTCCGGCCGGTGTGATCGGTCCCCTGGGGCTGGGCGCCGAGCCCGTAGAAGCGCTCGCCATCGCGGCATGAGAAAGCCACCGAGACTCGGTCCACCTCAGCGTCCACCTCGAGCCGCAGGCGAATCGAGTCGTGCGGGCCGGGGTTGATCTGCAAGAGGTAGGGCCGTTCTCCCTCGCTCTGCCAGCGGTTGATGGCGACCTGTTGGGCTCCGCCCAAGTCCTCCCAGGCACCCCACGTCCCTGCGAAGGTGTAGCGCCCTTGCACCATCGAGTACTCGATCTCATCTACGGCGACGGCCAGAGCAGGCCGGCCTTCGGGCGGTGGCCCCAGCCAGGCAACAGGGTCCTCCCAGTTCCCCAACCCCACCCCTCCCGAGCAGGTATCCAACGAGAGAACGGCCCCCGATTCCAGGGTCTCCAGCACCGGACTCAGACCGCATGACAAGGGCTGGCCGCCGATGCAGCCGGAAAGGAGGCTCAGGGAGAAAGCGCAGAGGGCCAGGCCCCCGGGAGCCTTCGCCGAGGCAGCTTCGCGTCCAGCGGACGCCGGGAACCCTGTGTTCATGGGGAGGGGACTACTTGACGACGCGGAGGTGGGCTGCGCGTTCTTCTGCGCCTTTTCGGCGGGTGGAGGTCTCGCCCGGAGCGGACTCAGGACGTTCCATTTCCTCCTCGTGTTCCCAGTCCACTCCGCCAAAGCCCACACCGACCACGGTGACTGCTTGCCAGGGGATACGGCAGCGGTAGACCACTCCGCCGAAGCTCAAGCTCACCTTCACGGCCTCGGGATCGGTATCCAAGTCCAGGTCAAGCGGCCAGGATGGGTTCAGATCCAGGGGGATCCCCTGCGGGTAGCGCTCCGCGATGTGGCTCGGGAAGCCGTGCTCTTCGGCCGTTCCCAGCCGCTCAGGCTCCACCACCAGCTTGGCGCTCTGGGACCCATCCACCAGGAGGGACCGCAGCACAGCGCGCTTGGTCGCGCTCGATGGAGGTGCTTCGAGCATGCCGCCACCTTAACCCACTGGGGGCCG
>CAZQTQ010000411.1:0-4492 GCA_964596025.1 uncultured Rickettsiales bacterium | reverse complement strand
GCTTGATGGTGTCCATCGTTGCCATGGCGAGACCAGCTCCGTTGACCATGCAGCCGATGCTGCCGTCGAGCTTGATGAAGCTAAGTCCGTACTCGCCCGCCTCGACCTCAGTCGGCTCCTCCTCGTGGAGGTCGCGCATCTCAACCACATCTTTGTGACGGTAGAGGGCGTTGTCGTCGAAGTTGAGCTTCGCATCCAAAGCAAGGACCTCACCGCCACCGGTAACCACCAGGGGGTTGATCTCGGCCAGACTGCAGTCGGCTTCGACGTAAGCCTGGGCCAAGCCCTTGAGGAAGCGGACGCCGGATCGGAGCTGCGTCTTCTCCTTCAAGCCCAAGGCAAAGCAGACCTGACGGGCCTGAAAATCGCTCAGGCCCCGCGCGGGGTCGATCCAGACCTTGTGGATCTTCTCCGGGGTCTCCGCGGCGACCTTCTCAATGTCCATCCCGCCTTCCGTGGACGCCATCACTACAACCCGACCCACCGCGCGATCGAGCAGCATCCCGACGTAGAGCTCTCGGGCAATGTCGCACCCCTCTTCGATGTAAAGGCGGCGCACCCTGCGACCGGCAGGGCCCGTCTGATGGGTGACCAGGGTCATGTCCAGCATGTCGCTGGCAAGAGAGCGGACCTCATCGTGGGAGTGGGCCAGCTTGACTCCACCTCCCTTGCCCCGCCCGCCAGCGTGAATCTGGGCCTTGACGACCCACAGGTCGCCGCCGAGCTCCTGGGCCGCCGCAACGGCCTCATCGGCGGAGAAGGCCACGATCCCGCGGGGCGTCGACACACCAAATCTGCGAAGGATCTCCTTGCCCTGATGCTCGTGGACTTTCATTGGGGCTTCCTCTCCAGCTCAGGTGAGAAGGTTGTTCAGGGCGTCGGCCTTGTCGGTCTTTTCCCAGGTGAAACCCTCTCCCATCCGGCCGAAGTGGCCGTAGGCTGCCGTCGGTCGATAGACCGGCCGCAACAGGTTGAGATGGGCAATGAGGCCGGCGGGCTTCAGGGGGAAGACCTCCCGTACCGCGGTTGCGATGACCTCATCGTCGGCCTTGCCCGTCCCGTAGGTGTCGACGAAGACACTCATGGGCTCGGCAACACCGATCGCGTAGGCCAGCTGAACCAGGACCCGGTCGGCGAGCCCTGCTGCCACGAGGTTCTTGGCAACGTAGCGACTCATGTAGGCGGCAGAGCGGTCGACCTTGCTGGGATCCTTGCCTGAGAAGGCACCGCCACCGTGGGCACCGTGCCCACCGTAGGTGTCGACGATGATCTTTCGGCCAGTCAGACCCGCATCACCCATGGGGCCGCCCACCACAAAGCGCCCAGTGGGGTTGATGTAGTAGTTGGTCTTGGCATCCAGCAGCTCGGACGGGAGGGTGTTGTGGATGACCTCGGCCTTGATGCCCCCAACCAGATCATCACGCGAGACCTCTTCGCTGTGCTGGGAGGAGATCACCACCGAGTCAATGCGAACCGCTTTGCCATCCCGGTACTCAATGGTGACCTGGGATTTGCCGTCGGGCCGAAGAAAGGGCAGCCGCCCCTCGCGACGCGACGCAGTCAAAGACTCAGTCAGACGGTGGGCCCAATAAATGGTGGCCGGCATGTACTCCGGCGCCTCGTCAACCGCGTACCCAAACATCATTCCCTGGTCGCCAGCCCCTTGCTCCTGGTACTCCCCTTCACCCTCGGTGACTCCCTGGCTGATATCACCACTCTGCTCCTCGATGGCATTCAAGACCGCACAGGTCTGGGCATCGAAGCCCATGTCAGTGTGGACGTAGCCGATGCCCTTGACCGCCTGACGGACCAATTTCGGGATGTCCAGACTCGCCCTCGTCGTGATCTCGCCCGCCACCAATACGAGGCCGGTCTTGACCGCCGTCTCGCAGGCGACCCGGGATTTCGGATCACCCTCCAGACACGCGTCGAGGATGGTGTCCGAGATCACATCGCACATCTTGTCCGGATGGCCTTCAGTAACGGACTCTGAGGTAAAAAGGTAGTTCTGAGGCATGACGACTTCAATCAAGATGGTGAACAGGGGACCAGATTTGAACGGCGCACTATAGCGCCAGCCCAACCGACGTCAACGGCTCCACTCGACGTCGATAGACGCAGAGCTCTCGTGGCTGAGCTCTCGGAGGCGCTGGCGCATCGCATGGACTGTAATCGACTCGCCGAGAAGAACCACGCGAATCGTCCGCTCCGGCTCATCTTCAAGTTCCGGGTCGTCCACGGTGTCGGGATCCGGAGGCGGTGGTACCGGGGGCGAAGCCTCCGAAGCGAGTGCGGCGCTGGGTAGGCCGCCGGCTACGGGGCGCTCGGGGGCATCGGGGGCATCCGCGTCATCCGTCCACTGAGAATCTTCCTCTTCGGCTGCGGCCAACTCGGCGGCGTAGGTCTCTTCCCACTTCCGCCGGCTCTCGCGGAGCGCTTCCCTCCGCTTCCGAGCCTCTTCGAGGCGCTGCTCGTTCCGCGACCGCACCTCCAGCGCAGGACGGTAGGGCGGGTCGCTTCGTACGTCCTCGGGGTACGCACCGGAGAGGGCCTCCAAGAAGACAACCATGGCCTCTTCGGCCGAGAGGAGACCGCCGGTAACCTCGTCCAAGTCCACCGCAACGTCGTGCAGACCCGCCAAGGCGACCTTGCTTGCTACCTTCTCGAGCAGCCGAGTCGCCAGCGCTCGGCTGTGGTCCGCCCGCTTGCCCATCCCCACAAGGAAGAGGTGGCTATAAGGAAGCCGACCCTGGGTATGGACGAGGAGCCACTCGCCGGAATTGCTTTGAAAGCGGCCCTCCAGCACCAACCGCGAGAGAAAGCCGTTCAGGCGCCAGTCGGCGTGAGCGGCGACCCCCTTGAGCGGCCGATCGTCGAGAAAGACCGAGGCAACGATGCCGTCGAGTCCGACGATCTTGGCGGGATGCCCCGTCTCAAACGTGACCTGGAGCTTCACTCGCCCTCTCCGATGCGCCTCAGCTTGCGAGCAACCCGGTCCAGGATTCCGTTGATGAAGGCGCCGGATTCGGTGGTCCCAAAGCGTTTGCCAAGCTCGATCCCCTCGTTGATCGCAACCATGGCAGGCACCTCCTCCAGCTCTTTGAGTTCAAAGACGGCCAGCCGGAGGATGTTGCGGTCGACAAAGGACATCCGTCCCACCTTCCAGTTGTGGGAGGCCTCGGAGATCAGTTCGTCAATGGTTTCGCGGTGGCGGTGCACCCCGCGGACGAGGATTTGGGCAAACTCGACGACATCGGGATCGGCTGGCTCGCGCTTCCAAAACAAGACGATGGCCGCATCCAGACCCGAGCTGCGGTCGACAACGGCCGGCGGCCTGAGATCCAATTGGTAGAGCAGTTGAAGGGCTTGCTCACGTGCCTGACGTCGACTTCCCATGGTCCTATCCGATGTCCTGAAGAAGATTCACCATCTCGAGTGCTGCCTGGGCGGCCTCTTCTCCCTTGTTGCCCTTGGGCTTGGCAGTCTCGCTTGGAAGATCGCAGCGCGCGTAGGCTTGGTCCCGGTTCTCGCAAGTCAGAACGCCAAAGGCGACCGGCACTCCGGTATCCAAGGAAACACGGCTGAGGCCCTCGGCTGCGACCTGGCAGACGTAGTCGTAGTGGGTCGTCCCCCCACGAATGACACAACCCAGCGCCACAACAGCATCGATGTCGCCCCGCCGAGCAAACTTCTGAGCCAACAAGGGCAGCTCAACCGCCCCCGGGGCCCAGGCCAGCTCGATGTCGGCATCAGCAACGCCGGCCGCGCGCAGCGTGCTGAGGGCCCCCTCAACCAACTTGTCCGCAATGGCGTCGTAAAACCGGCCTGCGAGGATGGCAAAGCGCCGCCCCTCAACGGAGCGGTTCCCGTCGAGAACCCGGCAGCCGCCAAGATCTGCGCTCATGCCGAAGGCCCGTTGGAAGACCGCACATCCACCCGTTCGACGACCTCCAGACCGTAGCCTTCGACCCCGACGAGTCGGCGCTGGCTGCTGGTGATGAGCCGAATCAGGCCTACCCCCAAACCGCGCAGCACTTGGGCACCCAAACCGTAGTCGCGGAACGCCGTCGGGTAGGGCTCGGCCACGCTTGGCTCCTCCTGCTGCTCAGCAACGACGGGATTGGAGACCGCCTCGAGCTGCTTGAGGACTTGGCGAGAGGAGATGGGTCGAACGATGTAGAGGACAACTCCAGTATCCGCCTCAGCGATCGTGGCGATGGCGTGGGACAGGAGCGGCCCGCCGTCGAGCCGAAAGGCCTGGAAGGCATCCGTCCAGAAGTTCGAGCTCGTCACCCGCACCAGCGTCGGCTTGTCCGGCCTCGGAGTCCCTTTGACCAGGGCCAAGTACTGCAGGTCGTTGAGTCCGTTGCGGTAGAGGAAGGCCTGCACTTGACCCATCCCCGCGACCTCCACCGCGGCTTCTGCCACACAATCCACGAGGGTCTCGCGCTGCATCCGGTACGCGATGAGGTCGGCGACGGTCAACATGGCG
>CAZQTQ010000410.1:0-4502 GCA_964596025.1 uncultured Rickettsiales bacterium | reverse complement strand
AGTCACCACCGAGCTCGGTAAACCCGTCGCCGTCGGTGTCGTCACACTCCGTTCCCTCGTCGACGGCTGCGTTGCAGTCATCGTCGTAGCCGTTGCAGACCTCGGTCGCGATCGGGTTGACCTGATCGTTGTTGTCGTTGCAGTCGGTGCCGGTGGGGCCACCGGAGTAGCCGTCACCGTCGACATCGACGAGATCGCTCCCGCTGCAGTCCTGGTCAACGGAGTCGTAGGGGATGTCGATGGCTCCCGGATTTACCGCTGGGTCGTTGTCGTTGCAGTCGTCCCCGCCCGCGCTGGCATCGGAGTAGCCGTCGCCATCGACGTCGGTGACGTCCACACCGTCGCAGTCCTCGTCGATTCCGTTGTAGGGGATGTCGACAACCCCGGGGTTGATCGCGGCGTTGTAGTCATTGCAGTCATCGCCACCGACAACTGCGCTGTCGTAGCCGTCTCCGTCAACGTCGGCCCAGTCGCTGCCATCGCAGTCTTCGTCGATGCTGTTGTAGGGGATCTCCGGAGCGCCGGGGTACACCAGCGGGTTGACGTCGGAGCAGTCCGTTCCGCCGGTGACGCAGGAGCAGTCGTACCCGTCACCATCCAGATCCGTCAGGTCGCTGCCACTGCAGTCCTGGTCGATGGCGTCGTAGGGCACCTCGGGCGCACCGGGGAAGATGCTCGAGTCGTTGTCGTTGCAGTCCCCATTGCGGGCGGCGACGTTGTCGTTGTCGTTGTCGGAGTCCTCGTCGACATCACCATCGCAGTCGTTGTCGATGCCGTCGCAGAGCTCCGGCGCGCCGGGGTAGACGTAATTCAGGGTGTCGTCACACTCCGAGCAGTAAGCGTAGCCGTCGAGATCGAGGTCGAAGGCCGGGTCCTCGTCGATCAGGGTGTCGCAGTCGTTGTCCGCTTCGTCACAGATCTCGGTGGCGCCGGGGTAGGTGTTGGCGTCGTTGTCGTCGCAGTCGTCGACGCAGCTCTCGTAGCCATCGCCATCGGCGTCCTGGCACGGGATGTCTACTTCGTACTCGAATATCCCCGCGATCCAACTCAAGCAGTCGCCTCCGCTGGGCTCAGAGACCGCAAAGTTGGTGCTGGTCATACCAACTGGCACATAGGAGGTAACGGTGTAGGTCGTGTCGTCCCACATGTTCCCATCGCCCCAGGAGCCGTCTCCCCCGACCCAGACCTCACCCGAGTCGATGACTGAACTGCTGAAGTGAGTGCTGCCATCCGCAGCCGCCTGGCCGTCACCCACGATGTAGTGGGCTCGAGCAACGTAGGGGGTCGAGTCCACGGAGAAACCGGAAAAGGAGATGATGTCGTAGCGGGAATCGGCCCGAATGTTCCCGTCGTAGAGGACGATGTGGCTCTCGCGATCGGTGTTGGCACCCTCGTAGATGATGACCAGCGATACGCCCTGACCATCGGTGTTGTTCGAGGTGTACTGCAAGCCGGAGATCGAGTAGCTGCCGTTGCCCGCAGTGTTCACGTAGGTGGTCACGTCGGCGCGGTAGCTGCGGTTGTTGCCCGAGTAGCTGCCCCAGCAGGTGTTGCTGTCCTGACCGATCTCGGTACCGGTAACCGAGTAGCCCTCAAAGACCACGGTGTTGTCGCCCGAGCCTCCAATGGTGATCCAGTAGATGAAGGCTTGGTTGACCGTGGCCCCCGTGGGCACACCAGAGATGATGATGTTGGCGGTAGACGGACCACCTCGCCGCTGGGCCATGCCCACACCCTGCGTTTCGACTCCCCCACCCGCGATCACAGTGGCCAAGGTTTGTCCCAGAGTTTGGGAACCGTCGGCCAAGACGGTGGAGGGAACAGCGAGGGCCGCCGCCAGCACAAGCGACAAGAGCCATCGACGGAGCAGGTGTACGGTTTGCGTGCCAGTTAGCATAGACATCTCACAACGCAGGAAGACCTCCAGAACAAGATGGGGTGTTCTGGAGCCACTGGCCACACATTCTCGCAACGAGGGCCAGTTTTCGTCTCGAAACATCCTAGAGCGTCAGCGGAACCTAGGGAAGCGACTTTCGCGGGGTGACACGGTCATTCCCGGTCATCGTTGCCCCAACCACCCCCGCAGGTACCGCATCGACCGGAGAATCAGGCTAGGCTCGCCCGGGCAATGGCCCGCTTAGTCCTTTTGCAATGTGAACTGGAGCACCGGCACCAGGCGCCGCACCTGGCCATGGCGCTGTTCGCCACCGACCTGAGCCGGGCGGGTCACGAGGTCGACTGCGCCCTCGTTCACCCGAGCGCGCTCGATGAGGCCGCCGCAGCCCTACGCGGCACCTGCGATCTGCTGATTCTCGATTCGGTCTTTCCCTTCGGGATGACCCGACGCCTCCGTGAGGCCATCTCAGCACCGGTCCTGATCGGAGGACACAACGCCCTCCAACACGTCCTCCGTGGACCGGTGGATGCGGCGCTTACCGGGCCCGGCCGCGCCCACTTGGCGGCTGCGGTCGCAGGTGTGCTGGAGGAACGGGACCGAGAGACCGTCCCTGGGCTCTGGTTCTGGGAGGATGGGCTGCTCCGCTGCGGACCGCAGGCACCCGAGCCCCGGCCGCTGGACGATGTCCAGCCCTTTGAACCTTGGATCGACTGGCGGTACTTCGGACCACCTCGAGCCCCCGGAAGCAACCTACGCCTCCCCTCGGTTGTGGCCGACAGCGGCTGTGTCTACAACCGCAGCGCCCTGGGCGGAGCCAATCCTTTCTACCGGGAGACCAAGCCCCGCCTCCCCGACCTTGCCCTCCACCCCAGCGCTCGCAAGCGCCTGCTGGAAGAAACCCAAGAACGAGAAGGCGGCTGCACCTTCTGCGCCTTCTGCTTCACCCTGCACCGAAGGCCTCCTCCAGGGCACGTCTACGAGGCGGTCTTGGAGCAGTGTGGACGCTGGATTTCCCTCGGTGCCCGCGACCTGAGCCTCCAGACCGAGCACCCCCTCCCCCTGCTTCCCGGCCTCCTAGCCGCGATGGATGAGCGCGGATGGGCCGAACGGATCGATGCCCTTCAGGTTCGGACCATCCCCTGGCTCATCCTTCAGCACCAAGGCTTGTTGGAGCAGTCCATCGAGGCGGCACGGCGTGCCGGCATCCGCTTGGTCCTGGCCCAAGTCGGCTTTGAAGCCTTTGACGAACCAAGCCTCGCCGCCTTCAACAAGGGGATCTCGGCGGACGAGAACGAGCGCTGTGCCGCGCTCCTCAGCGAATGGAGTCAGCACCACAGCGATGCCTTTGACGGCACGGCTGGGCACGGCCTCATCCCCTTCCATCCCTGGTCAACCATCCAAGGGCTGCGGACCACGCTCGACGCCTGCAAGCGCTCTGCTCCCTGGCTGCTTCCTGGCTTCCACCCGGGTCGACGTGTGGAGCTGTATCAGGAGTGGGGTCCCCTGTTTTGGAAGCTGCAGGACGAAGGCTTGGGTACCGAGAGTGAGGACGGGTTTGGATGGGGATGGCGCTTCGCAGACCCCAAGGTCGAGGAGCTGGTCCAGGGAGTGGCCCATCTCCGCCGCCAAAACCCTGCCTGGACTCAACGCGCCTGGGAAGCGACCGAGGCCGTCCTGGCCGTACTCGAATCGGTGGAGGCGGCGCAAGATCGGGCTCAGCGCTACAAGAGTCTTGCACTGCGGGGCCCCGGTACTTACACTCCGCCGGCGTGAATGAATGGTCATTCATTCACGCCGGAGTGAATGATGTCGAAGCAAATCCGCAAAGTCGCCGTCCTCGGCGCCGGAGTCATGGGCTCTGGCATTGCCGCCCACCTGGCAAACGCCGGGATCCCGTCCCTTCTCTTCGATCTGGAGAAGCCGACGAAGTCCATCGCTGCCCTGAGCAAGACCAAGCCAGCCCCGCTCTACACCAAGACCCTGTCCTCACTGATCGAGCCTTGCTCCTTCGAGGCGGACAGCGCTCGGCTCGGCGAATGCGAGTGGATTGTCGAGGCGGTCACCGAACGGCTCGACGTCAAGCGGAGTGTGTTCGAGAACGTCCGGAAGCACGCCAGCCCAAGCGCCCTCATCACGTCCAATACCTCGGGGATCCCCATCGCAGCGATGACTGAAGGCGCCCCCGAGTCCTTCAAGAAGAACTTCTTTGTCACCCACTTCTTCAACCCGGTCCGCTACATGAAGCTCTTGGAGCTCGTCGCGGGCCCGGAGACCGACAACGACACCTTCCAGAGCTTCGCGGAGTGGGGCGAGCGGACGCTCGGCAAGGGGATTGTCGTCGGAAAAGACACGCCGAACTTCGTGGCCAACCGAATCGGCACCTACGGCCTGATGCGCGTGATCCATCGCGCGACAGAAATGGGTCTCAGCGTGCCTCAGGTCGACAAGATCTTCGGCAAGCCGATGGGGCGACCGAGCTCGGCCATCTTCCGTACTGCGGACATCGTGGGACTCGACACCCTGGCCCACGTGGCGAAGAACTGCCTGGAGACGCTGACAGACGACCCACACCGAACGGTCTTCGAGCTGCCCTCCTGGGTGCAGG
>CAZQTQ010000409.1:0-4524 GCA_964596025.1 uncultured Rickettsiales bacterium | reverse complement strand
TGATGAGATCCAGGATGCGCTGCGAGCCCGCCTCCACCCCGAACTCAATCCGGTAGCAGCCCGCCGCCTTCATCTTGTGCAGCAAGCGTGCGTCCAACCGGTCGACACGCTCGGCACAGAACCACGTAAAGCCGAGATCCTCTTCGATCAGGATGTCGAGCAACTCCTCGGAGCGGCGCGGGTGCACCAAGAAGCGGTCGTCGTGGAAGCGGAACTCAGTGGTGCCGTAAGTGGAGGCCAAGAACTTCAGCTCATCCACGATCGACCGGGCCGAACGGAAGGTCATCTTCTGGCCGAAGACGGTCCGGTCGCAAAAGGTGCAGCGGTGAGGGCAGCCTCGGTTGAAGAAGACTGAGGTCGAGCTCGGGCTCTGCCGATAGCCCGGAGCCAGCTTGTAGACGTCCAGGGGCAACAGATGCCGGGCTGGATACGGCAAGGCATCCAGATCCATGAAGCGCTGACGTGGTTCTGTTGTCACCACCTCGCCTTGGCGCAAGAACGCGATGCCGGGGATGTGCTCAATGTGGGGCCAAGCCTCGACGACCTCGGGAGCCGAGAACTCACCCTCGCCGAGAATGACGACGTCGGCCAGGCCGCGCCGCAGGTAGACACCCGGACGGGCGGTGGCGTCGTAGCCCCCACACAGGATCAACGCGGAACAGCCCATGTCCCGGATCTCGCGCACCATCTGCTGCACGTTGGGCAAGCAGGGTGCCGTGCAAGAGAAGCCGATAACGGCCGGGTCGTAGCTGTGAATGGCCCGCTGGAGGCGTCCGTCCATGGGCATGACCGAGAAGTCGAGCGCATGCACCGGGTGCCCCGCCTGCTCGAACATGGCCGCAACCTGAAGCAACCCCAAGGGCGGCATGGTAGACGTCGCCAGTCGCTCGATAAGCGAGTCTGGGATGTAGCCCGGCTCGATCATCAGGATGTCGGGCTTGCCCATCACCACCTCGCAATCACCCCACACGCACGAACACAGCACGGTCGGGGGACCTCCGGCATCTTAGCCCCTGGACCCCTCGAGCGCGATTTCGATTCGAGTCACCCTCGCAGAGCGACCCACCGATTCCGCCTACAACCGCGACCGACACGCCCCGCTGGAAATGGGAGTGTCTCAAGAAGTCTAGAATGGCGAGGTGCTGAGCGCGCGAATGAGATCGCTGGTGCTGGCGCTCGTGGGTCTGGGCATCGCCGCGGGACTCCTGAGCTATAGCCTGCGCCGCGCCGGGATCGACCAACTGCTGGCCGCGCTGGCAGCTTTGCCCCTGCTCACCCTTCTACCCGCCCTGCTCCTCGAAGCGCTGGTGCAGTGCGGGAAGGCGCTGAAGTGGCAAGGCATCCTCAGCCGAGTCGCCAACGTTCGCTTCAGCAGCGCCTTGGCCGGAGTGGTCGTGGGAGCTGCGACCACACACCTCTTGCCACTTCGCCTGGATGAGCTGGTGCGGGCCGCTGTCCTCAGCAAGCGCGAGGACATTCCCCCGGCCAAGGTCCTCGGCACGGTCGCCGTCGACCGCTTGGTCGAGATGGCCGTGGTCGGGGTCCTCCTGGTGCTGCTGACCATCAGCGGAACCCTGCCCGATTGGATGGCCCAGGGCGCGCAGCTTCTCGCCCTCGGATTTGGGCTTGCCGTGGCTACGGCTTTCGGGCTGGTCTGGGGCCGGGATCGGGTCGAGGCGGTCCTCAGCAAGCGAACCGGACCGCTAGCGACTCGCCTGTCCCAGACGGTAGCTGGGCTTGTCGAAGGCCTGGCGAGCTTTCCCCGCGGCCGTGGCCTCGCCCTCCTGGGCTTGGGCACCGCCTTGGAGTGGGGCGCGACGCTGGCCTTCTACGCCTGGCTGATGCGGGTCTTCGAGATCAGTGGCAAGGCGTGGGTGGCCGCGATCTTGGCCTTGGGAAACACCGTTGCCTACGCCGTCCCCAACGTGCCGGGCGCCCTGGGCACCTTCGAGGCCGTACAGGCAGCCGTCCTCGAGCAGCTGGCGGGCCTGCCCGCCGCCGAGGCCTTGGCCTGCGCGCTTGCGGCCCACGCCGTGGTAGCCATCCCGGTCACGCTGGCCGGCAGCCTGTGGGCCCTTGTAATGGGATTGCGCATCCCCCGTCGCGAAGGACGGATCTCTCCGGCTGCCCCAAGCCGAGAGGGCCCCGGCCCGCACGAGGAGACCGGAGCAGACTCGGCGCAGAAGCTGAGTCCCTCGAACGACACGACCCGTTTCCTCGGTCCCGCCCTGGGCGGTCTCGCGGCGCTGGCCCTGTGGACCGTCCTGACCCCCGGAGCAGCACCGACAGGACCCCAAGCGGTCTCGGCTTCAGTGGCCGAAGCACGCGCCGAGGGAATCGTCTCCTTCACCATCCGGAGCGGCTACGACAAGGGGCAGGAGCGAAGGGCCTGGCTTCTCGGCTGTGTACTCATCCCCCTGGGCTTCTGGGGCGGAGGCTGGGCGCAGAGGCGGCGGCGAACCGGCCGACGAACCGCAGACCGTGGGCCCAGCCAGGGACAGGATCCTCCCCAGATCGAGACCCCCAGCGAGGAAGGCGAAATGGCATCGGCTCCGGTGTACACAGGGTCGTCGGTGCTAGCCCGCGCCCCCACCTGGCTGGAACCCGCCGTCATCGCCCTGGCCTGCTTTGGGCTCTTAGGCCAACTTGGGACCTTCTTGGGCCACCCGGCTTGGGGCTCCTTTGGCCTCTTGGGCGAAGAGGGGGTCTACCTGGGCGCACTGCAGGCGCTCGAGACCGGCCGCGTTCTGTACCGCGACCTCCACTTCCCGTACGGCCCCTGGCTGCTGTGGCCGCTCGTGGGCTGGACCGCCCTCTTTGGCAAGACCGTCGTCTCTGTCCGCCTCTTTGTGTTGCTCTTGCACCTGCTCGGCATCTGCTGCGTTGCTGGGACCCTGCGCCTAGCCCTCGGCCGAGGGCGAGAGGCCCGAGCTGCCGCCGCCGTAGGCGCGTTGCTTGCCGCCCTCCTGGCCCCAACCTTCCTGCCCACCCTCAACGCCGCGCTGCTACGACCCGCCCTGGCCTTTCTGCCGGGAGCATTGGCCCTCGCAGGGCTGCGGCGAAGCCGCCGGATGCGCAGGGCCTCTGCGGACCGGGGACGGGGGGCGGCGAAGGTCTGGCTGGCGGAGGGCTGGCCCCTGGCCCTGGCCGGCCTGGGAGTCGCCGCAGCGGCTCTCATCTCCATTGAGGTAGGGGCCGCTTCGCTCGCGGGCCTCGGTGCAGCATTGGTGTCCGGTCGCGGGGAACGGAACCATTGGGCGGCAGCCGCGGGCGGCGGCTGCCTAGGCCTCGTTGCACTCTCCTCTCCGCTGCTCTTGACCGGCGCACTCGGCGCCTTCCTCGACCAACAGCAGGCCACCCTCCACCTGGGTGCCCAGGGCTACCAGGCCCTGCCCTACCCCGACGCCTTCTCCCTCTTCCGCGACGGCGACGGCATGCAAGGCAGCTACCCACCGGGCGACGCCGCGACCTTCCTTTGGTCCCTGTTGCCTCCGCTCGCGATCTGGCTCGGACTGGGCGCTGCTGCCTGCCGAGAACCCTCCGGGCGCGGCCAGGGGCGGAACGCCGCTCTCGCCACTCTGAGCCTCTGCGGAGCCGCTCTCTTCCTCGGCTCACTGGGCCGCAGCGACCTCTACCACTTGTGGTTCTATGGTGCGGTCCCCCTCGTCCTCCTGAGTAGCCTCGCCCTCCTCAGCCTGTGGGACTCCACTCGGGGGACGCTGCGAGCCCTGGCACTGGGTCTGGCCTGTGCGGCCGCCTTCTTCTTGTCCGAGGTCGGGGCCGCAGAAGAAGTCGGCTTCCCCGACGCCGAAGAAGAGCACCTCGCCAGCCTGGCGGGCATCGAGGAACCGCTCGTCGAGTCCGTCCTCGACATCCCCCGTGCCGGCGGGTTGAGCCTTCGTCCCCGGCTGCGGAAACAGGTGGCTGCCACCGTGGCCCGCGTCGCGGCACTCCCCGCCGATGACGGGGTCTACTTCTATCCATCCGAGGCCGCCTACTACTTCCTGTGCGACCGCCCCCTACCGAGCCGGTTCCTCTGGGCCTACGATGCGGCGACCCCCGCCATGCAAGAGGATGCTGTAGACGAACTCGAGACCAGCCGGCCGCGCTGGGTCGTTCGGGCTAGCGACACCTTCCCCATCGACTGGATCCCGCAGGTCGAACTTGCCCCCGGTCTGGAGCGCTATCTTGCCCAGAACTACCGCGAGGTCGGGCTCTTGCCAGGGGCCCGACTCTTGGAACGGAGGAGCAAGTGAAGGAACGCTGGACGGCGCTCACCGGCCGGCTGTCCGCCGATAGCTGGGGCCTCCTCTTGGTGGCTGCCTTCACCCTGTGGCACCTCAGCCCCCTCCTCACGCCACCCTTCGCCAGCCAAGCCATCGTCGGCGCGGACACCTACCGCAGCCACGACTGGCTCGAGGTGGCCAAGCTCGACCTCTACGCCCGACGGGCCCTCCTCGAATGGGGCTCTCTTCCGCTGTGGAACCCGCTGGTGGCAGGCGGTCAACCCCAACTGCCCCACCC
>CAZQTQ010000408.1:0-4531 GCA_964596025.1 uncultured Rickettsiales bacterium | reverse complement strand
CTTTGGACGACGGGGACTCTCTCTCAGCCGCCCAACGCAAGTACGACGACCATCCATTTCGGGTGCCTTTGACCGAAGACTGGCATTGGTCCATGCCGGATACTGGAGCCTGGCAGATCAGCCGACTGGAGCTCGGTGTGGCCGCACTGGGACCGGAACGAATCTTGGTAGGCACGAGCCGAAAGTCGGGGCTCTTTGTCTTGGATCGGCGGACGGGCCGGCCCATTCGGGTGGTTGAGACCTCAGGGCCGGTCCAGGCCCAGCCAGTTGCCCTGGACGGCGATTGGTTCGTAGCGGACACCTTTGGGCAGGTGCAAAGGCTCGACTCGGAGCTCGCGCCCCGCTGGGAGAAGCCGTACCAGGCCAATTCGGCTGTGTATCGGAAGCCAGTCGTGCACGGGGGAGAGATCTTCCTCACGACCGAGGCGGACTCAGTAGTCGCTATCGACGCGGAGACGGGGGCCTGGAAATGGACCCACCGCCGCGATGTTCCCCGTGGCTCCCGGGACCTGGCCATTCTTGGCTCGCCGTCGCCTGCGGTCCTCTCCGACGGCACTTTGGTGGTTGGCTTCTCCGACGGCTGGGTCCTCGGGCTCGATCCCGAGACCGGGGCGCAGCGATGGGAACTTGCGGTTGGAGATGGCCAGTTTCCTGACGTACAGGCGGAAGTCATCGAGGCCGGCGGACTGTTGATAGCGGCTTCGTTCGGCGGCCCAGTGGTCGCTTTCGACGCCGAGACGCGGGTGGTTCGTTGGACCAACGACGAGGTGGGTTCCATCGCGAACATGGCGATTGCGCGCGACGCCCTCTACGTCTCCGGTGCTAAGGGCCGCCTGTGGAGTCTTGATCCCGCAACTGGCAAGGCGCAGTGGAGCTGGGAGCCTAGAAAGCAGAGCCAGCTGGGTCCGCCGGTCCGCAGCGGAGGCAGCATCCTTGTTGGGGATGTTGGCGGGACGCTCTATGCCATCGACCGGTTTGAAGGCAGATTCCAGTGGGCCTACCAGCCCATGAATGGCGGACGGCTCTCTGGAGTCGCTGCTGCGCCGGCGGTGCGTGGCCGCCAGGTGGTCTTCGCCACGGCGGGCGGGCGACTGCTTTCGCTCGTGTCCGAGACTTCCTGGGAGCCGCAACGAGACGAGGAGCCGGGGGAGCGTCAGGACCGGGTGTTCGGCTGGTAGGCCAGATACCAGCCTCTCGAAAAGAACCCGTATCCGAGCGCAGCACAGCACTTTTTGTGTATTCGAGCGCCAAAACCAAAGCCACAGTGTTTCAGCGCAAACAAAAAGCCATTCCTTCGATCCCACAATAAGTTTACATAATATATATTATCGGACGTTGTTGGTTTGCATGGATGCTGGGTGGATTCGGCCAGTCCAGGTCTGTCTTCTTGTCCATTCGCCCCCACCCCCGAAAACAGGCCGTTTTGATCCGGAATCCGATAAGAACCCCGCAGAACCCGTCAAAAACGCCCATTGGCCCAGTTCTGTTTTTCTTGCGGGTGCTCCGCCCCGGCCTCCAAGAAGAAAGCGCCGGCTGAGTTTTCCCAGTCGGCGCTCTCGAGCTTTGGTGGAGGATAGGGGGATCGAACCCCTGACCTCGGCGTTGCGAACGCCGCGCTCTCCCATCTGAGCTAATCCCCCAGTGGTGTCCTCTGGTGGTCCCGGTGTCTTTGCCAACGGTGGTCGCCGCCAGCGGTGCCGGAGCGCCGAATCTATATCCGTCCCCCGTGGCCAGTGTCAACCGAAGATGAAGTGCCTTCAGACCTGGCGATAGACCCCAACCACGACCCCGATCACCTGAACCTCCTTGAAGTCAGAGGCTGCAACGTAGATGGGCTCCATCGAGTCGTTGGCGGGTTGCAGTCGGATGCGGTCTCCCTCCCGGAAGAAGCGCTTGACGGTGCACTCGCCGTCGACCATCACCACCGCGATCTCGCCGTCCCGGACCGTCAGCTGCTTGCGAATGAAGAGGTAGTCGCCGGGGAGGATGCCGTCGAGGATCATCGACTCGCCCGAGACCCGCAGCGCGAAGGTCGTACCGCCGCCCGGCAGCATGCATCGGTCCAGCCAGAGGCTCTCCTCCCGATTCTCTTGCGCCAAGGCCGGCAGGCCTGCCGCAACCGTGCCGTAGCAGTGGACCTCGACCACGTTGTCGTTGGCCGCTTCGTCGAGGTGAGGCTCTTGCACCCCCGCCCCGAGCTCGTGCATCGCGAGTTCGGTGAGGGCCATGGAGCGGGCCAGCGCGGTCTTTCCGCGCCCACCGACCCGGCTCAGGTAGCCCTTGTGCTCTAGAGCCTTGATGTGGTCGCTGACACCGTTTGTCGAGCGAATGCTCAGTGCGTCGCCAATCTCCCGGTACGAAGGGAGGACGCCCTCTTGCTGGACCCGCGAGTAGATGTACTCGAGGACGGCCCGTTGCCGGGTGGAGAGTGGGTTCATGTCCAAGTCCTCCTGGTGGAATCAGTTCTGCCTCTCGGCAGCGTCTGCAGTTGCCACTATCCGAAGCTGACGATTCATTTGTTCAGTATGAACGAATGTACAGGGAGATTCAAGCTCCACAGAGATTGCGGCGTGCTATACACGCCGCTCCACAACCGAGGGCGGCGCCCCCCGCAGGTGGCCGCCTCAGGACCCGCTCATGCCGTCTAGGGCCATGCACGGCGGCGCCCCCGCCGGGACCTTTCTCTTCGAGATCTCCCCCTTGGGCGCCCGTCTCATGGGGCTGTACGGCCTCTTGTGGACGCTCCTGTTCGGCATCAGTCGTTGGCTTCCGGGCTCCTTGGCCAGCGCCCTCCGGCTGCCTGGTCGGCCCCAGGGACCCCAGGGTTTCGAAGTTCCGACGAGCTATCCTTTGGCAGAGAGCCTGGTGCTGCATCCCCCAGGTGCCCTGCTCGATGGGCCGGGGTTCCAGCTCTGGCAGCTGATGAGCGCTCCCTTCGCCTACCCTCCAGCCGCCTTTGGTTCGCTGGTCTTGGCCTTCGTTGGCTTCGGTTTCTTTGCGGCACCAGTTGAGCGGTACTTGGGTCGTGCCGACTTCCTGAAGCTCTGGTTCGGCGCCTCCTTCGGGGCCGCGCTCTGCGCCACCATCTTCGCAGTCATGGTCGGCCCTTCAGGTCCTCATTGGGGGGTCGGCCCCGCCGTTGTCGCCGTCCTCCTGGTCTCCTGCCTGATGACGCCCGAAGCGACCGTTCCCTTCTTCCTTGTCCTCCCGGTCCGGATGAAATGGATCGCATGGGGGGTGACGGCATGGGTCGTAGTCAGGGCCTTGGCCATGACCCAGCCTTTGGGGGAAGGCCCCCTCGCGGGTGGGTACGAGCTCGGCGGCGTCGCAGTCGCGTGGCTCTGGATGCGGAGGGGGTCGGGTCCGCTCCGCTGGCTTCGCCGGTGGCGCGCCCGGCGACTGGTGCGGGTAGTTGCTGACGATCTCAGCTCGGAAGGAGGGGGCGATGAGCCCGTCTTCCACTAGCTTCCGAATCGGTCCTCAGCAGACTCCGCGTGTCATCAAGGATCTGATGATCTGGACTGGCGGCGCCTTCGTAGCGCAGTGGTTCTTGGGTCTCGGAATGCCTGGTGCGGAGACAGAATTGCCCGCCGTCGTCCGCTACTTGGGCTTGTCTGCGGATCGTTTCTGGTCAGGAATGCTCTGGCAGCCTCTGACCACCCTGTTCCTTCATGCCGAGCTCATGCACCTCCTGGGGAACCTCTTCTTTCTGTGGATGTTCGGCTCGCCGGTTGCTGACCGTCTGGGACGCTCCTCTTTCCTGAAGCTCTACCTCGTCGGCGGGGCGCTCGGCGGGTTGATCACGGCCGTCCTCGCTGGCCTGGTTCACCTTCTCGGCTGGGATTCCTGGCTCCTGCCGTGGTCTATACCGTCGATCGGAGCATCCGGAGCTGTCTTCACCATCCTCGCCACCTACTGCTTCACCTGGTCGGATCGGGTCATCAGCCTGCTCTTCTTTCCCCTCGCCCTCTCCGCTCGGTGGATGCTCCCGTTGGAGTTCCTGACTGAGTTCGGCTTTGCTTCCGGACAGGTCAACCATGCGGCTCACCTGAGCGGAGCTCTTGTTGGCTGGCTCTTCGTGCGCCGGTCCCTTGGTCCCGGACTTATGGGCGGAGGGGTCGGCTCCTGGCTGAGGCGCTGGCGGCGTCAGCGGTCCGGGTTTCGAGTGGTGCCGGGAGGCTCGGATCCCAGTGGACCCGTCTTCCACTGAGGGCTCAGGTGGAGCCGCCATCGTCGAAGCGAGTCCTCCGGGCTCGACGGTGAACTGTGGGGGGACCTCTGCCCTCCCCTCCCCCACGGATCGCCCTCTTCAGCGAGCCTTGGGGGGCCTTCTCCTCGCGGGGAGTCTGCTGTTGGGCATCCACACCATGGGGGCCGACCGTGTCGAGGGAATGGCCAGCGGGAGCCTCTCCTACTGCTTTTGGTATGCGGATCGCTGCAGCCCCGAGGAGCTCCGATCGGAGATTCTGACGGTATCTCAGTCGCAGGAGGGACGGGTTCAGGAGCTAGCGATTGGTTCCTGGACGCTTCA
>CAZQTQ010000407.1:0-4534 GCA_964596025.1 uncultured Rickettsiales bacterium | reverse complement strand
CATGTCACAGCGCTCAGGGGTGCGCTGGCTGTTGCAGCTGATGTACTCGGCGTTGAGTTCGTTGATTGGGACCAGGGTGTCGGCCTGAGGCTGGAGTGCCGCTGAAACATAGGCCCCAGGCCGATCGGGTGACTCCACTTCCCCGAGGTGACAAAAACCACAGCGTGTGGAGCTTTCGTCGGCCAGAACGTCGTAGGGTGCATTCGGATCGACTTCTGGCTCGGTCGGGAAGCTGAGCTCCCCCTTGATGGTGTGTGTGCTCGACACCCACTCACCGAACTCGACCAGGTGTTGCCCTGGTCCATCCATCACGATCGAGAGTACGAGCCCTTCGCTGAGAATGAAGACACGAGGGTTTTCCCGCCCATTGGCTGGCTGTGCACTGAAGATGTTGTCGGTTGCCACGATGTCGAGTGGCCGAGGAAGACTGGCTACAAAGCAGGGCACCGTGACAGGGCCCGGGAGTAGGGCGATCCGGTCCACGGCATCCGTGATGGACTGGGGTGGGGGCTCTTCCAGAAGGCACCGGTTGAAGTCCGTATGACTCGAGCACGAAGTCAGGAGCAACAGAATGATGATTCCAGCGGTTGTCTGTCGCACGGGGGGCCTCACATTCGACGTCACTGGGTCACTACGGGGACCACGCTGAGGCGTGAACCTCTTCCCTTCGAGTGTTCCTATCGTTGGGACTTTCGGGGTTGACTGTTGTTGAGCCTTTGTCTCTCCCAATCACGAACACAGTACGAAAGCATGGCCGTAGAAGCCGTGCAGGAAGGAGGGTGACCGATGTCACCTACCTGACGATGTCTAAGTGTCATCGTCCTCTGGTCTGGGGGAGTGTGATAGTGCTTCTCCCCACTGGGGACAGCTCTGCTCTCCCCGTCCCAATCTCCGCGCAGCTTCGGGGCCAGCCGCCCAGTCCGGCTCGTGAAGATTCAGTGTGAGGTGGCCGATGCCAGTCGTGTTGTTCCAACCTGAGGGCTGTTCGGTTGAGGTGGACCATGGGGCCACCCTTCGTGATGCAGCACGTCTGGCAGGAGTATCTCTGTATTGGGGACCCCGCAAGCTCGTGAACTGCCGAGGGGGGGGGGCGCTGCGGTGGCTGCCGTGTGGAGGTGGTCGAAGGGGCGGGTGCGCTGGCCGGCCCGACGGCTCGAGAGGTCAAGACCCTCCGTAGAGAGAACATATCTACTTCTGCACCGGCGGGAGGCACCCACGACCGATTGGCTTGCCAAGCTCAGGTGAAGGGACCAGTCACCGTCTCGACTGCTCGTTCCAGCCGAGGGATTCGGGCTCGACTGGGCACAGTCCTCTTGCGCCGCCTGCGGCCGGACTAGCTGAACGACCGGGGAAGGCCCGCGGGGCCGATCGCCTGACCGCGTCGACTCGGCGGCCTCCTCCTCCACAACGTCAGTCCATGGCCGCACCTCTGGAAGGGCCTCCTCGTAAAGAAGCTGGAGCCTTCATGGGGGCAGCCGGGCAGCCCCCCCCGATGCTGGTTCCCCTTGGGCGAATGGAGCGCCCCACCTGGGCCACAAAGACCACTCCGCTCAGCAGGAGACACCACAGCGCCGAGCTGAGCAGCACTCTTCCGTGCATCGGCAGCAGCTCCACGCCGATTCGCTGGAGCAGCGCTGCTGCCCAGAGGACGGCGACCGCGGGACGAAGAAGTGGCCAGCGCACGTCCTCGTTGAGCCAGGCGGGCACCACCCTCTGCCCGACGGCGAGCGCCAGGCCGGTGATGAACCCGAGGCCAATGAGGTGGGTCCCGGCGACGGTGAGCGTTCGAGCAGGCACCCAGGCAACCAGGCCGGCAGCGAGAGCCTGCACACTGGCCAACGTGAGGGTGACATGCCCCAGTGCAAAGGCCAGCCAGGCTGTCCGGGCC
Organism: uncultured Rickettsiales bacterium; assembly: GCA_964596025.1. GTDB lineage: Bacteria > Myxococcota_A > UBA796 > UBA9615 > UBA9615 > CAZQTQ01. Next base: position 2,646 of record CAZQTQ010000407.1, on the reverse strand, counting down.
GACCAGCGCAAGACGCGCGCCGGCGAGGCCGCGGCACTGGCCTTGCTCGCTGCATGTCCGACTTCGAGGCGCAGCAGGGACATCGCGAGAAACAGCCTCACATAGAGCAGCCCCAGCACACTTGCTCCGAGGAGGACCCCCACAGGCCGGTCGAGGAGAAGCCCCCCAGCGAGCACCACAGACGCGGCCACGACCAGGGGCGCGGTGGACTTGATCCTGTCTCGATCGGGCGATCGGAGGTTGCTCAGAGACGGGAGCATGCGTGCGCTGAGGACTGCAGCGATCGGACACAGGCCAGCCCACAGAGCCGTCAGAGGCACTCGGCGGAGAACTGTGCGGTCTTCGGTGAGCTGGAGCGCGAGCGCGAGGTTCGCAAGTGCAACCGTGACCCACACCATCCCGAGCACCACCAGGCCAGCGAGGAGCCAGCCGTCCCACCACAGGCCCACGCGAGCTTTCGACACGAAGCAGGCTCCAAGAGAGCCACCGAGCCCCACGGCAGCCCCAACCCACAGGACCCCTAGAGTCCCCTCGACCCAGGCTCCAGGAGTGGCAGGCGCAAAGGCGGTGACGCAGCAAGCCAGAGCCACACACCACATTCCTTTCTTGGCCCAGCGGGGCCGGGGGAGCGGGTCTACACGCCCCCGGGGCACGATACGAAAGAGGAGGGACAGGACAAACAGACCGCCAAAGCCCAGGGAGAGTGCGAGTGCATGGGCCTCAGCCTCGGGTGCGTGCCGAACCCAGCCACTCCCCGAACTGCGACCAGCCCCCCAGCTCAGGTGCCTGTGGAGGGCACCAATTCCGGGCAGGAGGAGGCACAGAAATGCCAACTTCAGCCCCAACCTCGACACGATGTCTCCAGCGGGCTCTGCATAGACGATCTGGAGATGCCTCTTGGAAGACCTCCGGCCTGAACGGCTGAACTTGAACATCATCGGATCGGGGACCTCACCTCATTCTCGAAGGGCCATGCCACACCTCGGCCTCCAGCTGTCCGTTCGTGAACCCCGGGAGGGGGCGACTGAAACAGGCTTGTCTCTGTCTCGGCAGAGCATGGTGCGGAGCACAAGGGCGGCATCGTGACACGGTGTTCCCGATGCCGGGTGACCACTGTCACCCCGTCCTGTCCCAGGACCCGGTCGTGCTCCGCGCCCATCGTGCAGCGAAGTCGGGCGAGTTGTCGGCTGGGGGCCTCGGAGAGCGGAGGTGTTGGTGTGAGAGGGCGCTGTTGGGAACTGCACTCCCTTCAGAGCACGGGGTGTGGCCCCTCTCAGACAGCCTTGCTGTCTGGGCGTCTGCAGAACGAGTCGGGGTGGTCTGCGGCGCACCCGGGCACATCCGTCCGCTGACGAGAGGAGGGAACGTTGTCTTTCATCCAGCGCTGGGCCTGGGCTGCGAGGCACAGCGAAGCATCTCCGGCAAGATCGGCCGCCGTCGCCATGTTGCTGAAGATCTTGCCGAGGTCCTGGTCACGGAGATTGCCGAAGCTTCGTTGCACGTAGGGGCACGGGAGGATGTCTCCGTAGGGGGAGATGTAGATCTCGGTGCGACCGCCGGGGCAGGTGAAGTCCGACAGGCCGACGCTGCCCTGGAAGAATGCGCGCGGATGACGGCAGGCCTGACGAAGGTGCTCGAGGTCTACATCGGTGAGGGTGACCTCGTACTGCCCCCCCCAACGGCCCACCGCGACGGGCAATGAGAAGCCGATCGTCGCGTCATGCTGCGCTGCCAGCTCGATGAGCCGCTCAGCGTCACCGTTTTGCACCAGAGCTGGACTCGCGACGCTGCAGATGTGTCCCCGGATCCCCGAGAGTGCCCGGATCTCTCGGAGGAGCCCGATGACGTGGTCAAAGTTCCCCGGCAGCCCTCGGTTCTGGTCGTGGGTCTCGGGATCGGCTGAGTCGAGGCTCATCTTCATCAGGTCGACCCCGGCATCGCGCAGCGAGGCGAGGCGCTCAGGACCGATCAGATCAGCGTTGGTGTTGAGTCCTATGAAGGTGCGGTAGGGGTTGAAGCAGGTGATGATCCCCTCGAGCTCCTTGAGGAGCGTCGGCTCGCCACCTGTGAAGTTGACCTCGTAGACCCCCATGTCGGCGAGCGTGCGTCCGAGCACCGCCATCTCCCCGAAAGTGAGACGATTCTTCTCCCTCACTTTGTCGTGGAGGCTGGTCGCAGAGCAGTGCTCGCAGGTGGCCTGGCAGACGTAGGTGACTGCAAAGTCGATGGACGACAGGCTCTTCTTGCCTGCTCGGCCACGCCTCCACTCGATTGCCTGGCTGCGGAGCACCGCGGCGGCCAGCAGTGGCTTCCGGGCGAGAATCGATGCAAAACCCGGCACCTGGCGGACGATCTTGAAGGGGTCTCGATGCATGTTTTCATCCTCGACTCAGACAGCCGCGTGCTCTTGAGCTCGGCTCGAGTTCTTTCAGGATGGATGCAGGTCGGGATGACCGACATGATCGTTGATAGGGTTGCTGCTGCGGGCGGCTGTATCTTGCCCACCGGTCTGTGGCCTTCCTGCTGACGGTTCACGGAACGCTGAAGATGGGCGGCCGACCATTCTCCGTGGGGGCTGCAGAGGCTGCTGTTTCGCTGGAAAGCGAAATCGTCTGCGTGACTACCAGCGCGACGACCCGCTCCGGC
>CAZQTQ010000406.1:0-4554 GCA_964596025.1 uncultured Rickettsiales bacterium | reverse complement strand
GCCCGCGGTGTCGGCAACCACCGCGATTTCGCGAATGTCCCGATCTCCATTGTGAAGGGCGATACAAATGGCGAGGCGCTCCGCACAGAGCGTCAACCCGTAGGACGAGCTCTCGACGTTGGAGCCGGTGTGGATCGTGCCGTCGGCCGTGAGTACAGCCGCCCCGACGAGGAAGCGTGAAAAGGGGGCATGTGAGCGCTTTCGCGCCTCTCTTGCGGCCTGGATCAAGCGGTCCATCAAGCGGTCTCCCACCAGTTCTCCCGACTGCGGAGAATGCCGGCGAGCAGAGATTGGACCCGGCTCGTGGCCTTGTCGGCAGCGTCGGCGACGTGGTTGTGGTCTAAGGTCTGGCTCGCTCCGCCCATACCGGCGGCGACGTTACTGATCACCGACATCCCGCAAAGGCGACCGCCCATGTGGCGGACGGCGATGGCTTCGAGGACGGTACTCATTCCAACTGCGTGCGCGCCCATGCTGTCGAGCATGCGGATTTCGGCGGGGGTCTCGTAGCTGGGTCCCAAGACGCCGGCGTAGGTCCCGGACCGGAGCACCTGGCCCTGCCCTTCGCCGGTTGCCAGCAACGTAGCGGTCAGTTCTTCGTTCCAGGCACGGGTTAGGTCGGGGAAACGTGGTCCCAGCTCGGGATCGTTCGAGCCGCTCAGCGGGTTGTGGCCCGAGAGGTTGATGTGGTCGGTGATCACCATGAGGTCGCCGACGGCAAAGCTCGGGTCGATTCCACCGGCGGCATTGGTGAGGATTGTGGCCTTGGCCCCCCCTCGCACCAGTGTGCGCACGGGGTGGACCACGGCGTTGACGGAGTGGCCTTCGTAGAGGTGAAGGCGCCCGACCTGAGCCACGACTGTGGTCCCTTCCACGGTGCCGATGCTGAGGCGGCCTAGGTGGCCTTGGACACCAGGCTGCGCGAAGCTGGGGAGCTCTTCGTAGGGGATGTCGACGCGGTCTTCGAAGCAGTCTGCAACTGCGCCTAAGCCAGAGCCCAGCACGATCGCCAGGAAGTTGCCTCGCGCGAAGCGGTCGTCCCGAGCCGCAATGGTTCGGACGGCTTCATCGCAACGTTCGGATAGTTGGCCCATTTCGACTGCCTTTCCGCCAGATCGGCCTCAGCCGATCAAGACCCCTGCGATGTTGGCGGTCAAGAACGCCGCAAGGGTGCCGGCGATCATGGCGCGAAATCCGACCCGGGCCAGGTCACTACGTCGGCTGGGAGCAATGCCGCCAATGCCCCCAAGCTGGATGCCGATGGACCCCAGGTTTGCGAACCCGCACAGAGCGTAGGTGCAGATCACCATGCTCCGGTATGAGAGGCCGTCGACGATGTCTCGGAGCCTGAGGTAGGCGACGAACTCGTTGAGGATCGTCTTGACTCCCAGAAGTTCTCCGACGGCGGCACACTCTGCGGCGGGGACACCCATAGCCCATGCCAGTGGCCAGAAGATGTAGCCCACAAGCGCTTCCAGGGTCAAGTCCGGGTATCCGACGAGGGCGCCTGCAGAGCCGATCAGGGCGTTGGCCATGGCGACGAGCGCGAGGAATGCGAGCAGCATTGCGGCGACGTTGATGGCCAGCTTCATGCCCTCTCCAGCACCCCGAGCCGCGGCATCGATGGTGTTGATGTCTATCTTCTCGACGTGGAGCTTCAGTTCTCCGTGGGTCTCGGGGACTTCTTCCTCGGGCCACATGATTTTGGCTACTACCAGGGCGGCTGGGGCGGACATGACCGAAGCAGCGATCAGGTGGCCGGCAATGTCGGGAAAGACTCCCGCCAGCATTCCGACGTAGGCCGCCATGACCCCACCGGCTACCGTGGCAAAGCCGCCGGTCATGATGGCGTTTAGTTCGCTGAGGGTCATTCCGTTGACGTAGGGCCGGATGACCAAAGGTGCCTCGGTCTGGCCGACGAAGATGTTGGCTGCCGCCGAAAGGCTCTCGGCGCCCGAGGTGCCCATGGTTCGGAACATTACTGCAGCCATGGCCCGAACCAGGAGCTGCATGATGCCGAGGTGGTAGAGCACGGCCATCAGCGCCGAGAAGAAGATGATGGTCGGCAGGACGTTGAAGGCGAAGAACGAGCCGTTGCTGGCCACGATCTGCACTCCGCTCGCCCCAGGGATCTCCTGCAGCGGCCCGCCGGGATTGGTGGGGTCTACTGCCCCGACGGGGAGCTGATGGTCGACGAGGTTGCCGAAGATGAAGCGGGAACCCTCAGCTGTGAAGGCCAATAGCTGCATTACTAGATCGTTGAGTTGGCTGAACAGCCACGCACCCGGCGCAGTCTTCAGGACGAGGACGGCAAAGAAAAATTGCAGGCCGAGCCCCCAGCCGATGACACGCCAGGGGATCTTCTTTCGGTTGACCGACATCGACCAGGCGAGGCCCAGCATGATGAGGATTCCTACGAGCGACTGGAGGCGGGCCCCGATCGTAGTCTTGGTACGCTTCTTCGCTTCGAGGGTCGCTCTCAGACCGCGCTTGGCGGGCGGTTCGATCGTCGGGACGGCCTCCACTTCGGGATCGGGGTAGAGACGAGGCGCAGCCTCACCGGTAGCCTCCGGCGTCGGCTCGGGCGCGGATTCTGGGGCTAGGTTCGGCTCCGAAGGGCCGCCGCCCTCTCCCGCCTCTTCTTCCTCTTCCTTAATGGACTCCTCGTCACCGGAGGGGGCCACCGCCTCCTCCTCAGCTGGGTCGTCGGTCCTTGGTTCCTCTGAGCCCTCCGCAAAGGCGGTGGTGGCGACGAGGACCAAGAGGGCCCCAAGAACGGCGGCTAGAGCGCGGCGTCGGGCGGGGCCCAGGAGGGCATCGTTCCAGCACATCATGAGCCTCCTTCTGAGATGCGGCCGAGAATGAGCGGGGCGGGAGTGCAAGCTTCCTCATCGATCACTAGCGCGGCTTCTAGGAGCGCCTGGGCCTCGCTTAAGCCTCGGCCCTGGCAGTGGTGGAGGAGCGCCCAGGGACGACCGGCCTCGACGGCTTCGCCCGGCTTCGCCAGCAGGATCACGCCGACGCCCGGCAGGGGTGCTTCGCCGTCCGACCCGCGTCCGCCGCCCAAGGCGGCTGCCGCCCGCCCGATCTCCAGGGCATCTTGTGCCGCGACAAAGCCCGAACGTCGGGCTGGGACCTCGCAGGTCTCGACTTGGCCTTCGCCGCGTAGGGTGCCTTCGCCTTCCAGGCTGTCGACGGAGCCTCCTTGGGCATCGACCATGGCGCAGAAGCTGCGGTAGGCCTCGCCGTTCTCGAGCTGCCGCCGCAGCAGGGAGCCGAGACCCTCGTTGCCGTCTGTGCCTGCGGGCTGGTGACCGGAGGCGCGGACTGCCGCTTCGGCCAGGGCAACTACCAACTGCCGCAAGTCGGAAGGTCCCCCACCGCGTAAGACGTCCAGGCTCTCACGCACCTCCACCGCGTTTCCGACGGCTCGCCCAAGCGGTCGGTCCATCGTCGTCAGAAGGGCCGCCATCTGGCGTCCGGCCCCGCGCCCGATTGCGACCATGACCTCGGCCAGGTGCTGGGCATCAGCTTGCGTCTTCATGAATGCGCCGCGGCCTACCTTGACGTCCAGGACCAAGGTTGAGGCACCCTCGGCAAGCTTCTTGCTGAGGATCGACGGGGCGATGTGGTCCACGCTGGGAACGGTGGCCGTCCGCGAGCGCAGGCCGTAGAGGCTGCGGTCGGCGGGTACCAAGTCTTGGGTCTGTCCCGTGATCACGGCCCCGACTTGTCCTACCGCAGCAGCCATCTCCTCGGAGCTGAGGTCGGTGCGGAAGCCGGGGATGGCCTCGAGCTTGTCGAGGGTGCCGCCGGTGTGTCCCAGGCCGCGGCCCGAGATCATAGGTACGGCGAAGCCGACCGAGGCCATCAGGGGGGCCCAGATGAGCGAGACCTTGTCGCCTACCCCGCCGGTGCTGTGCTTGTCGACGGTCGGACGATCGAGGTGGTCCCAGTTTAGGATCTCGCCGCTCTTCATCATCGAGAGGGCGTAGTGGGTGCGTTCCTCGTCGCTCATCCCCTGCAGGAGAATCGCCATGAGCATCGATGCGAGCTGAACTTCGGGGGCGGTTCCGTTGGCCGCGGCCGCCACAAAGCGCTCGATCTCGGCGGGCTCGAGGGCGTGGCCATCGCGCTTACGTTCGATCAGATCCCGAAGGTCGTCGCCCATCGGCGGTCTCTAGTAGGAGCCCTGCGCCGTTCCACCGGTCACGATGGCTACCGAGGACGAGGCGCCGAGCCGATCTGCGCCGGCCTCGACCATCTTCCAAGCATCCTCCGTGTTGCGGACCCCGCCCGAAGCTTTAACCTTGATGCCGGCGCTTCCGACTACCTGCTTCATGAGGCGGACGTCCTCAATGGTTGCTCCGCCGCCGCCAAAGCCGGTGCTCGTCTTTACAAAGGAGGCCTTGGCTTCGCGACTGAGTACGCAGGCGGCCACTTTCTCTTCGTTGGTCAGCTTGCTGGTCTCCAGGATGACCTTGACGGGGTAGGGCTTGGACGCCTCGACCGTCATGGCAAGGTCCTCGAGTACGGCCTGGTGGTCACCGGACT
>CAZQTQ010000405.1:0-4570 GCA_964596025.1 uncultured Rickettsiales bacterium | reverse complement strand
CCGACGCTTAGACGTCCCCAAAGCACAGCAAAGTGACAGTGGCGCATGGCTCGACAGTCCCACCCCACCCCCTCCCACCGGCCCCGGCGATCGCCCCCGAATCGGACCTGAGGAGAGTCGCGAGATCACGGCGCTCGGAGGGAGAGCTGCCTCGGCGTCCCCGGCACCCACGGACAGCGACTCACTGTCCGCTGTCGTTCGCATTGTGGTCGGGGTTGTGGCGGTTGTCTTGGCCTCTGCTTTTGGGTTGTGGCTGGGCTTCTGGCAGCCGGGTTCGAGTTCAGCTGAACCGGAGGATCCCCTGGCCGGAATCGCCTTGGATTTGGACTCCGCAGCGGAGAGCGGATTCTCCCCCCCGGCTTCCGGTGAGGGGGAGGACCCATCGGGTGCCGAAGCCGAACCAGCCGGGAGGGAGCCTAAGGCTGGGGCCGAGCCCGCGGACCCGCTTGCTGAAGCTCTGAAGGAGGGCCAGGACCGGTCGGACTCCGAGAAGAGTTCTCCACGGGAAGAGGCGGACCCCTACCTTGCCGATTCGTCTCCGGGACCGATGCAAGCCCCAGCTCTCGCCTCCCTCCCGGCTGGTTCGGAGCTTACTCTTCGCCACCGCCCCGTCCGCCGGGGTCGGGTCGGTGCCAGCACGCTGATCAGTGTGCAGGTGAGCGCGATGAGCTCCCGCGGCGACGACGTCCCTGCGCCCGGCTCGCGCGTCGAACTCCACTGGCGGCTCAAGGACGGGATCTATCGGACGGTGACCCTGCCCGAGAAGGGCTGGGGCCGCTGGGAGGGCTGGCTGAGCTTCGACGGTTCCCAGGGTTCGATTGTCGAATACTGGATCGAGGTGACTCACCCCAGCGTCTCGGCTCCGGCCCGCTCCGGAACTCCGAGCACCCCGCACCGGGTGGTCTTGGACTAGGTGCATCGCGCCGCCTGCGATCTCAGCGGCCGGGAGGCCTACTTCCTCCTCGTCGACAGCATTGTGCCCCGGCCCGTGGCCTGGGTGAGCAGCCGCTCGCGGTCGGGCGTCGGCAACCTTGCGCCCTTTTCCTTCTTCATGGGCGTGAGTTCCCGCCCCCCCATCCTGGCCCTGTCCCTTGCTGCCAAACGGATCCGGAGCGAAGGGCCTCCTCGTTTTGCCGAGAAGGACACCCTGCAGAACATCCGCGAGACCGGCGAGTTCGTCGTGCACCTCGCGCCAGCGCAGCGACAAGAGGAGGTGCTGCGAACCGGCGAGCCCCACGCCCCCGAGATTGACGAGAGTGCTCTCATTGGTTTGGACTCGGTTGCCGGCAGTTGGGTCGACGTTCCACGCTTCCCCGGACTGCCGATTGCAATGGAGTGCCGTCTGCACCAGCTCATTCCGCTGGGCGAGCCAACCACCCACCTGGTCCTGGGGGAGGTCTTGGGGTGGCACGTCTGGGACCAGCTCCTGGATCACGAAGGCCGAATTTGGGCCGAACGCTGGCATCCCCTGGCCCGCTTGGGTGTGGATCGCTTTGCTCCGGATGCGTTCGCCGCGTCCCGTGGCCCCGACGACTCTGAGCGCTAGCCGCCCTCCGGGGGCTCCTTGTCGTCCCGCACGGCAGAGACCCGAATGCGAATTCCACCCAGCGAGGCCGAACGCTCGACGGCCTCCGTCCAGACGAGATCCAAGAAGGCGTCCCGTGGGGACCAAGCACTGTCGCTCTTCTGTCCATCGATTCGAGCCAACCAATCCAGGATGCAGGTGGCTACGGCGAGGGCGTCAGCATCCAGTGCAGCCTCGGGCAGGGGGCTCTCCCACCGAAGTGCAGGGAAGCCCTCAAGGCGCACCGATTGGATGGCGTCGCCTGCCGGGCCGTTGCCGTGCTCCCAGATGATGCGGTGTTCCGTGGGTCCCGAGGGAGACCAGCCCACGCACTGCTGATCTCCGAATACGCCCCCTCGCTCGCCGTAGAGATGCCAGCGCCCTCTGGCCCAGGGTCCTGTCCCCAAGTGCCCCGCTTCTCCGTCGCGCAGGGTGAACAGGGCTCCGCCGACGGTCTCGATTCCGCCAGCGACCAGGCGTTCCGGGCCGCAGCCCCGCCCAAAGTCGGAGTCAAAGCGGGCCGACTGGCCAACGGCCCAGCGCGCCTGGGGTCGGCTCAAGAGGGATCGTGCCACTGCAGCGGCGTGGTACCGGTAGCCGTTGAGGTCGGAACTCACGGCCCGCACGGTGCCTAGGTGGCCTTCGTCGACGAGGAGCTTGCGGAAGCGGTGGAGGGGGAAGCGCGGGTTCTGTTCCGCCACTTCGATGGGCAGTCCGCTCGACTCGCACCGGGTCAGGAGGCTTCGGGCTTCGTCCACTTGGAGGGCCAGGGGTGTCTCGAGGAGGGCAGGCAGCTTCCTGTCGATCACTTGGGTAGCCACGATCCCATTCTCTTGGGGGCTCACGCAGACGATTGCTGCCCGGGCCCCGGATGCGCGGAGGGCCTCGTCCAAGTCCAGCCAACCAGGCACCGAGGCTTCAGAGGCCAGGTCTTGGAGGCGCTGGGTCCCGCGAGAGACGATGCCTACGAGCTCGATGCGGTCGCAGAGGGTGGACTGAAGCAAGGGCACATAGATCGACCGGGCCCGGTGGCCGGCGCCAAGCAGTAGGACAGGGAGGGCACCCTTGGTACTCACGGGTGGTCGAGGTCAATCAGAAAGGCGGCGGAAAACTGATTGTCGGCGTTCAAGGCTAGGACCTCCTTGCCACGCTTGGCCTCTACCGACATTCCCGCCGCTTCCGGGACCCAACAGGATCTACCTGCCAGCAATTCGGCGATGTCGGCCTCTGGTTGGCGATCAGAGAGTGGGCCTAGAGCGAGGGAGCAGAAGCTCAGTCCTCCGTCGTCTAAGGTCCACACCCACGTGGTCGGGAAACCTGGGGAGCGGAGCACCCATGCCCCGATCCGCAGGCTGCGGGCGACCTCGTCCCAGAGGTCGCCGGCGTGGATCCGGACCAAATAGCCCTGGTTGCCGATGGCTTGGCGCACCGGGGGTTCATCGAGCTGGTGGGCCAGGGTCGCACATCCGGGGCAGTGGCTCGCAGAGACCACAACCAGGAGGTGGGTCCGTCCAAAGGTTCGAGCCCGGTCTACGTTGGCGACCAGATCCGCCGTGGCATCCAGGCTTTCCACCCCTAGTCGTCCAACCAACTGCGAACCAGCCGAGGCAGAAGCGACGCACTGTCCTCGGGGAACACATGGTGGAATGCGCCCCCGCAGGGCTTGGGATTGACTTCCAGGCAGAGGGCTCCGGCTCGCCATGCCGCTGTTCCGAGGCCAGCTGCCGGGTAGACGACCCCTGAGGTCCCGACCGAGATGAAGGTCGTGCATCTCCCCATCTGCTCTTCGATGCGGTCCATGGCGTAGGGCATCTCGCCGAACCAGACCACGTCGGGGCGGAGAAGACCCTCACAAGCCCGACAGCGGGCCCCAGGGTCCTGGTTTCCAGCCACCTCGAACCTGGGATGATCTGGGTCGTTCTCGCAGCGCAGTTGCCACAGCGAGCCGTGCATCTCAATGACCCGCGGCGCCTGAGCCTGGGTGAGCAAACCGTCGATGTTCTGGGTGATAAGGCCGACCCGGTGTGCTCCCCAGCGTCGCTGAAGTTCGGCGAGGGCCTGGTGGCCCGCGTTTGGCTTGACCTTGGCGCAGGCGACGCGACGCTCGTTGTAGAAGCGCCGCACCAGTTCCCGATTCCGGAACCAGGCCTCCGGTGTAGCGACCTCGGTGACCTCGTGGCCTTCCCATAGGCCGTTTGCGTCGCGGAAGGTCGGGATCCCAGAGGCGACGGAAAGCCCGGCACCCGAGAGAATGACAACGGTTCCGTCGGAAGCAGGGGAAGGAAAGGACATGCGGGGCTCTCGTTCAGTAGACTACCAGCCTCTTCCTGGGGTCCTGTCTGGCCCCCGACTGCGCAAGGACCCTTTTCATGCACTGTGATCTGACCAATAAGCGCTGTGTGCCCTGCGAGGGAGGCGTGCCTGCACTACAAGGGGCTGAGCTCGCCGACTACCTGGGCCAAATCGAGGGTTGGACCTCCGAGGACGACCGCCGCATCCACAAGAGCTTCGGCTTTGGCGACTTCGCCGAACTGATGGTCTTTGTCAATCGTATGGCTGAGGTCGCCGAGACCGAGGGGCATCATCCCGACTTTTCGGTGCACTACAGCGAGCTGGACGTGACCCTCTGGACTCATGCAGTCGGCGGTTTGTCCGAGAACGACTTCATCCTCGCTGCCAAGATTGACGCAATTTCGACGCGATGAAGGACCAGCAGCCTCCTGACCTGGAGTCGAGCGCCCAGTCCTTTCGGCCGGTACCGCGGACCGGAGTGATCTACGTCATGGCCGAGGCGGCCAAGGGGGGCTTTGTCTACGGCCATCCGCAGTGGGTCAACCTCGGACAAGGGGCTCCGGAGGTCGGTCCCTTGCCGGGGGCTCCCGAGCGAATCACCGGCTTCTCGGTGGATGCAGCGGCCCACGAGTACGCTCCGGTGGGAGGGATGCTGGCCCTTCGCGAAGCAGTGGCTTCGCTCTACAACGCGCGGTATCGCCGCGGCATGCCCAC
>CAZQTQ010000404.1:0-4612 GCA_964596025.1 uncultured Rickettsiales bacterium | reverse complement strand
TGCGAATCGGCAAGCGTCGAAGGCCTCGGCTCTGTGTGGCGCCCCGGCGGCGATGCAGACCGCGGACTCTCCCAAGTCCAGGCAACCCAAACGATGGGCCATAGCGATGGCGACGCCCGGCCACCGGGTCTCGACTACATCACAGAGTCGGCTCATCTCGGTGAGCGCCATCTCGGGGTAGGCCTCGTAGCTTAGTTGGAGTACTGCACGGCCCTCGAAGTGGTCACGAACCGTGCCGGAGAAGGTTGCGATGCCTCCGCGCCCAGGACCGGCCACCAGGGTTACCAGTGCTCCCAAATCGAGGGGGTCCTCGCCCAAGGATACCCGTGGGTCGTCACCCGACCCTCCGCCCAGGGGGGGGATGAAGGCGACTTCGTCGCCGTCCTGAAGCACGGTTTCGCCCGAAGCCCAGCTCTGATTGATGGCATAGAGCAGCTGGGGTGGCCAGAGTCCGGCCGGAGGAGATGGGAAGACGCGATCGAGGAGCTCTTCGATTGTCTCGCCGGGCCGGTATTCTAGGTCCAGGCGTTCCTCGCCGCGCTGCTCGCGAAGGATGGCAAAGAGGCGGACGGTGACGGGCATGGGCTCTGCTGGCTGGGGTGCTTGGGTCCGGGCGATTGTCGAGGAGGCTTCGGGGGCTTGTCAACGGCAGCCTCTGCCGGTCAGGATGGAGCGGTGATGAAGATCACGACGATCTGGGGGCCAGCGCTGGTTGTTTTGGCCCTCTCAGGCACCCTCTTGGGAGCGTGCGGTCGCAGCACTGACCTCCCACCAAGCCTTATTGCCCAGGCCGATCAGCAGGCCAAGTCGACCGAAGCTAAGGCCTCCCCAGAGCTGGGGAAGCCGGGAAGCGCTGTTGATGCGGGGGCCCTCGGCGATGCCCGAACTGGCTACATCAAGCGCGAAGGGCTGCACATTGACCTGCCCTACCTCGCTGGTCGGAACTATGCAGAGTTGAGCGAGTCGGTTGTTCAGGACCAGCTTGGGGCCCTTGTTGAACGCAGCGAGCTTCCCGAAAACGAAGACCGCATCGTTCACAGGAAGGCCGAAATCTGGCTCTACGACGGTCGCATCTACCGAATCCGAAAGCAGCTGGAACACTCGATGGACCTTCCGACAGCCCTTGGCACGTCGGGTTTCCCGCTGAGTCTCGGTGCGCCCATCGAGGCAAGCAACGAGCTGCGCTGGAACAATACCTGGACGATGAAGCGAATCCGCTTGATGAAGGCCCCCAACGACGAGCGCTACTACACCACGATTGAGGTCTACCGCTTCATGCCCAAGGAGCTGTTCTAGGTCGGAGGCGGGGGCCCGATGCAGGCTACCCCTCGACGGCGGGCAAGATCGCGGGTACATAGGCGGCCATGACGATCCTTCGACGAGGCGATCGAGTGGCCCGAGAGATCCGGGACGAGCTGTGCCGACTGGTGCGGGACGAGATCCGGGACCCGCGCGTGCGGGACATCACGATCACTCGGGTGGAGGTCACCGACGACCTACGCGAGGCTCGGGCCTACTTTGTACCCCTGGGCGGCGTGGGCAACAGCGAGCGGATCGGCGAACTCGAGAAGGGTCTAAGCGCGGCCCTCCCCTTCCTCCAGCGAAAGACGGGGCGCAACCTGCGGCTGCGCTACACGCCACGGCTTCGCTTTCTCTACGACAAGGGCGTGGACAACCTGGTTCGGGTTCACGACCTCCTCGAGGGGGGACCGCCCTCCGTTGATTCTGGAGACGAGTAGATGGCGCGGAGACACCGCCGAGGACGCACCGACAACCTGCTTCAGGGAGTTCTGTTGGTCGATAAGCCCGCCGACATCACCTCCCGGGAGGTGTGTCAGAGGGTGCAGCACCGGCTGCGGTTGGGGAAGGTCGGTCACGGGGGCACCCTCGACCCCTTCGCCACGGGGCTCTTGCCTTTGCTCCTGAACGGAGCGACTCGCCTGATGCCGCAGCTGCAGAATCGGGACAAGGGATACGAGGCGCGCGTCCGGCTCGGCACCCGCACCGATACGATGGACCCCACGGGCGAGGTGATCCAGGAACAAGAAGTCCATGGCATAACCGATGACGCCGTCGGAAGTGCTGCCGCAGAATTTGTCGGAGAGCTTCGCCAGCAGGTTCCCCGCTATTCGGCGGCGCGAGTCAACGGCAAGAGGCTCTACGAGTACGCCCGGGCCGGTGAAGAGGTGGAGCTGCCTTACAAGGACGTGGTCGTCCATCGCGTCGAAGTCCAGGGCATCGAGCGGTCGGCAGAGCACATCGATGTCCTGATCGATGTGGATTGCAGCTCCGGCACCTACGTCCGGGCCATCGCCGACGAACTTGGCCAGAAACTCGGCTGCGGCGCACACCTTTTTTCGCTGCGGCGCACCCGCATCTCGAACCTGAAGGTCACTCAGGGGGTCCATTTGGACGCCATCCAAGCGCAGGCTGCCCAGGCGGTTGCCGAACGCAAGGCGGTGGAGTCCGAGGGCGAGAAGGTCCCGTTTGTCGCCGAGAGCAACGCTCGGCGTTGGCGTGCCTTTTTCGGCGAGGCCCTCATTCCTGTGGCCCAGCTCCTGAGTTTGCCCTCGGTCCGGGTTCCCCCTGCCATGGCCGAGCGGCTCCGGACCGGCGCGCCGGTCCGGAAGTCTGACGTCGACGCGCTCGGCAGGATCCCGCAGTTTGGTCCTGGTGATCAGTGGGTTCTCGAGGACGAAGAAGGACTGCGCGGAATTGCGGTCGTTCGGGCTGCTGTCGCGCGCGATTCCCTCGTGCGGCGGGAGCCCCGGGCAGTGGTCTTTCAGGTCGAACGGCTGCTTCGCTAGCAGCAATCAGGCGCAAGCGCACGATCTGTCGTTGACTTCCTGCGATCCCGACACTACCCTTCGCGGCAATCTAATTTCTGGGGTGTTCGATACCCCTGCATTGGGCAGGGCCGGCACTTCCGGTGGAGATGAACAATGACTCCCGAACGAAAGACTGAGTTGGTCACTAGCTTCGCCCGACATGAGGGCGACACCGGTTCTCCTGAGGTTCAGGTGGCGCTCTTGACGGAGCGGATCAACCACATCACCGATCATTTCCGGACCCACCACAAGGACCACGCCTCGCGGCGCGGCCTCCTCATGATGGTGTCACGGCGCCGCGGCCTCCTCGACTTCCTGAAGAGGGAGGATTACGGCCGCTACAAGACTCTTATTGGCGAGCTTGGCCTGCGCAAGTAGCGCGGTCGAACGAGCCGGTCTTTGGGCCGGCTCCTCGCTGTGAATCCAGCGGAACGGTTTCGCTGGGGGGCTGTCCGGCCCCGACAATTCGTGGGGGCCTGCACCGGGACGGGTAGCAGGTCGTCACAACCTCTCCAGGAGGACCACCACCCCCAGCGGTGAGGGCAGGTGCCTGGAGTTGAACCACAATCGGCAGTCCTGCGTGAGACGAGGTCTAGGGACCTCTAGTTGGGGCTGCGAACCGCACAAATTAGGGATTGCCGTTATGGCCAAAACCATCAAGTCCGTTGAAATCAACGGACGTACTTTTTCCATTGAAACCGGCCGCATCGCCAAACAGGCGGGTGGCTCCATCCTCGTTCGCTACGGGGATTCCGTCGTCTTGGTCGCCGCAACTGCGGCCCACCAGGCGCGGCAGGGTACCGACTTTCTGCCCTTGACCTGCGATTACCGGCCCATGGCGGCCGCCGCGGGACGCATCCCGGGTGGATACTTCAAGCGGGAAGGACGCCCCGGGCCCAAGAGCATTCTTGTTGCCCGGATGATGGATCGACCGATCCGTCCGCTCTTTCCCAAGAACTGGCGCTCTGAGATTCAGGTCCTCGCCTACGTCGTCTCGCACGACCAGGAGAATGCGACCGATGTCTTGGCGCTGACCGGCGCTTCGGCGGCGACCTGCATTTCTGACATTCCGTTCGACGGCCCGATCGCTGGCGTCCGGGTGGGTCGGGTTAAGGGCGAGTGGATCGCCAACCCCACCAAGGCCCAGCTCAGCGAGAGCGACTTCGACATGATCATCGCGGCCAGCAAGGAAGCGATCACCATGGTCGAAGGCGGCATGGCCGAGGCGTCCGAAGTCGACATCGTGGCTGGCCTCGAGTTCGGATTCCAGGCGGCTCAGCCGCTCATCCAGCTCCAGGAGGAGCTCATTGCCGAGGTCGGCAAGGCCAAGCGCGACGCTCCTGAGGTTGTCGATCACGGCGGTCTCTACGACGAGGTTGTGGGCAGCTTCGGTTCGGCCGTCACCGACTGCTTCTCCATTGCAGGAAAGCACGAGCGGTCGGCTGCCCTGAAGGGGGTCAAAGAGAACATCCGTGCCGAACTGGGTGCGGCGGACGATGCCTCCGACCAGGAGAAAGCGGACCGGCGCAAGACTCTGGGCGAGGTCCACGGAAAGCTCGTCAAGACGCTCATGCGTGGACGCCTGCTCGATGAGGGTGTGCGAATCGACGGCCGGGTCCCCGACGAGGTTCGGAACATCTCGGTCGAGACCGGTGTCCTTCCCCGCACCCACGGTTCAGCGCTCTTTACGCGCGGCGAGACCCAAGCACTGGTGACCTGCACGTTGGGCACCCGCATGGACGAGCAGCGCGTCGATGAACTCGATGAGCAGGGCTGGAACCGCT
>CAZQTQ010000403.1:4357-4632 GCA_964596025.1 uncultured Rickettsiales bacterium | reverse complement strand
CGTCGACGGCCTGCACCACATCACCCAGGCGGGCCGGCCCGTCCTCATCGTCGGGATCGGAGCTGGCGTCGTCGTCGACGGGGGGGACATCGCTCCCATCTTCCCCGTCGTCCACGACAACTTCGGGCCCTGGGTCCTCGGGCAGGGTGCGAAGGTTGTCCTCGTTGCAGCCCTGTACGACCAAGGTGGTCAGGGTGGCGAGGGATAACAGAGTGGATCGAGACAAGACCATGGCGGAACCTCCTGAGCGCCTAGGTCAACCTCTCGACGTTGCG
>CAZQTQ010000403.1:0-4347 GCA_964596025.1 uncultured Rickettsiales bacterium | reverse complement strand
TGGCTGGCTACTCGGGGACGGCCTGGTGCCGGGTCGGGTGGACCCGGCGCGAAGGGCCGGTGTCCTACTCGGGGTCCTCGGTCCACAGCCGATACGACGAGGCTGCGTAGCCCTGGACGGCGACGTGGAGCGTGCCCGCCTGCTGCGCGGTGAACAGGACCGACTCGTTGCCCGAGGCCTTGTAGGGGCGGTGGTCGTAGGCCGTCAGCGTCGGTGCGCTGCCCCAGCGGACGTACAGGTCGACGTCGTTCTCGGCCTGGGTCCGGATGAGGATGGTGTCGCCTGCGCTGAGGTCGATGGTCGCGTGTACCCAGTCGCCGTGGGCGACCGAGCCGGACAGATCGATGTGTTCCGGCCCTGTGGGCTCTGTCGGTGTGTTGTCCCCGCCAGGAAGGCCGCCCTCGACCTCGGTGGTGTAGGTGACGGTGAGGTCGTAGGTGGAGGCGCTGTAGCCGCGCACGCCGACGTAGTAGCTTCCTTCGCCATCGAGCGCGCACGTCTCATTCGAACCGCTTGTGTAGGGGCGGCAGTCGTAGTGCGAGGTGGTCGGGGCGCTTCCCCGACGGACGTAGAGGTCGGCGTCGCCGGTACCCGTCATCTCGGCGCGGAAGGAACCCGCGACGGCCTCGAAGGGACCGAACTGCGCCCATGCCCGGCGGGCTAGGGAGCCGTCCTCACGGACGGTGGCGATCTCGGTGGAGGGTCCGCCAGTGGGCTCGGCCGGGCCGGCGATTGAGGACTCGAGGAGCTCTTGGACGTGGGCATAGGTGATCGCGCCGCCGGCGATGGGCTCGGTCCCGCGGCCCGTGGGCAGCCACAGGAAGTCGGGGTGGTTCTGCTGGCTCGTTCCTACCCACTCGCCGCCGATGATCTTGTCGTTGGCGTCCACCTCCAGGATGTACTGGTAGCGGTCGGTGTGGGTGAAGTCATCGATGCGGTGGGCGAGGTTGCCGTCGAGGCCCGCGGGCGACTCGGCGATGTAGTCGACCTCGAGGCGGACGTGGAAGAGCTTGGCGGCTTCGTCGTTGAATCGGTAGTCCGTGGCGACTTCTCCGCCGCCGGGGTGTTCGGACACCTCGACCTTGACGTCAAAGGAGTTGTTGCTCCCGTAGCCGTGGACGGAAACCCGGGCCGAGCTTGCGTTGCTCGGGGCGACCGCGCGGCACGACTCGGTGGAACCGTTCAGCCAGGGTCGGCAGACCCAGTTGGAGGGCGACGGCTCGTGGTTGAACGCGAGGTAGAGGTCTGCGTCGCCGCTCCCGGTCATGGTCACCACGACCTCTTCCCCCGCCGAGACGGGAATGGAGGGCTGGTGGAACCACTGGTTGCTCTGCACCGAGCCAGAGAACTCAAGGTTTCGACTCTGGGGGGTGGAGCCGGGCTCGTCCCCCTCGGGCACGCCGACGAGCTCATTGGCGCGCTGGGGAGTCACCTCGGTCTGTTGTGTGATGCGGTAGCCGCGCAGGGGCTGATTCCAGACTTCGTCGTCGATGGTTCGGTCTTCGACGAAGGACTCGCCCTTGATGCCGAGGTAGTTGGCAAGGAGGACGTGGTAGGTGCCGGGGTTGGTGTCGATGCACTCTGCGTCGCTGCCCGTCGGTCGGTTGTAGCCGTCGTAGTCGATGTCACCGGCCTCGGCGTTTTCATTGCAGCGAAGGGAGACGAACTTCGAGGTCGACCGGTTCCAGGCGAGCGTGACGAGGGCCTTGATGTCGTTGGGTTGGAAGGTGACTCCGTTTTGCGTCACGGCGTGGATGGGCTCGGGCTCTAGGATGGAGGCGGGACCCCATGCGTGGCAGATGCCCCACCACGTGGGGATGCAATAGCCGGAGTCGGCGCCATCCCGCTTGGAGCACGATTCGCCGATGGTCGAGTCGCACTGGGAGTTGGTGGTGCACTCGGTGCGCGAGGATTGGTGGTCGATGCCGTAGTGGCTGGAGACCCGGTCGGCGATGTTGTCCACACTGAAGGCTGCGCCGTATTTTTCTGCGGGGGACTGGGAGCTCGGGCCCGCCCAGCGGTCGTTGATGGAGTCCTTGTACACAGGCCAGTAGTTGCCGGCCCAGGGGGCCTGCTCCAGCTCAGCGGACTGGGGAAGTGCGGAGAGGCTGTACTCGAGGTTGGTGGAGAAGAGCGCGGGGTCATCTCGCTCGGTCCAGCTCATCTTGAACTCGTCGGATCCGAGCTGGCCCTTGTCGGAGGGCTCTGCGGTGACGAGGCCGAGCTCCTCGGCGGAGTAGCAACCGACGAGCGTCGTGGATGCGAAGGCGACGGCGAGGGTGGCCGTGAGGCGGGCGGTTGCAAAGGGTCGCAGGATGCGGTGAATCATGGCTCTCTCCTTGTTCAAGCAGCGCCAGAATCTCCACGGCGGCCAATGTGTCAAGAAAATGTCCAGAAACTCACAGAATTGTCACATCCGACCCCCGTCTGTCGGAGACTCAAACGATGCAATGAGCCCGGATTAGCCTCGTTCATAGCTCTGCAACACGGCAGGAAATTGGGGGTGGTCAGCCGGATGGACGGGCTCCACTTTCCGGTGTGGGACTTCTTCGCCGCAGTTGCTATCTTCTGTGCCCACGAGAACCTGCCGTGATCGGCTGACCTGGGGGCTACGTGTACCGATTCTCTGCTCTTGTTTTTCTTGGAGTCCTGGCGGGCTGTACCACCGGGGACACTCTGTTTGATTTTGACGAGGACGGTTTCCCCGACGGCAACGACTGCGGACCGGAGGATGCCAGCATCTATCCGGGGGCAGACGACCCCTTTGGGGACGACGTCGACCAGAACTGCGACGGAGTGGACGGGACCGCTGTCGACGTCGATGGGGACGGTTATACGACCGCGGTGGACTGCGACGACAGCAACGCGAACATCCACCCTGGCGCGGCCGATGAGGAAGGCGACAGCCTGGACTCCAACTGCGACGGAATCGATGGTGTCGCCGAGGACGCCGATGGAGATCAGTTCAGCACGGCGAACGATTGCAACGACGACGACCCGGAGGTTCATCCCGGTGCTGCGGAGACCGATGACGATGGAGTCGACTCAGACTGTGATGGCTACGACGGGGTGGGCACCGGCGATCACTTGGGCTCCGGCAGCGTCGACCCTCCCTACGTGGGGATCTTGCCCGAGCATCCCGGTCACAACGACGACCTCTTCTGCGACCTGGTCAGCCCTTCGATTGAGGACGGGGTAGGGGACATCATCGAATATCGGATTGGCTGGAGCCTCGAAGGGGAGGAACAAGTCGACCTTGTATCCCCCCTCCTGCCTGCTTCGGAGACCGACCCGGGGTCGACTTGGGGCTGCACCATCACAGCGCTCTCGAACACGGGCGGCTCGGCCGTCGGTCAGGCATCGGTCGTTGTGTCCGAAAACGTGCTGCCCAGTGCTCCAGTGATTCGTATCGTTCCCGAGGAGGCGGGACTCGAAGACGACCTTATTTGCTTGATTGACACCCCGGCTGTTGATCCAGATGAAGACGCGGTGACCCATAGCTTCTCCTGGCTCAAGAACGCCGAGGACACTGGTTTCAGTGACGTGGTCCTCTCGTCTGACAACACGGCTGATGGGGAGGTATGGACGTGCAGGGTGGTCGCCAGCGATCCCTACGGTTCGGTCGCTCCCGTCGACTCTCAGGTGACCTTCGGCACTCCACCCGCGTGTGTGGATGGCTCGATAGAGGGCGACTCCGACATTTGGGGCGGCCGAACGGACATTGCGCTCTGCGAAGATCCAACCGGTGTGGTTCCGGCCATGACCGACGCCCAAGCTCTCTGTGGCAGCGGATGGTCGGTGTGCAGCAGCGACCAATTCATGGCTCGAAACGACAACTGCAGTGTCGCGATGACCCACTACCTTGTGGTGGGTTTCGCAGCACGACTCGATGATGGCGACGACTGCGCGGCCCGCTATCAGCTCGGCACGATGTCTTCTGCGGTGTGCAGCGATGACACCTACCACCTAGATCTGCCGGGGAGTTGCTCCGGGACTGCGGCGGCTAGCTCCCTCGGCAATCCCGGTCGAATTGGAGTCTCTGGCCTCGCGTCGGACTACTGCAGTTCCCACATCTGCGGCACGCTGTGCTGTTCGGAGTGATGCCGTGGGCGGGTTCGAGCGGGTGTCCGGTCGTCGATGTGGATCCCGGAACTGGTGCTCCGGACGGGCTCAAGGGGAGTAGGGGGACAACAGCAAGTAGGTCTTGCCAGCGTCTTGGCCCCCTTCGTCGTTATTGGGCACCCCGATGAGCAGATCGGACTGACCGTCTCCGTCGGCGTCGATTCCGTCGGCGCCGTCGCAGTTGG
Source organism: uncultured Rickettsiales bacterium (assembly GCA_964596025.1). Classification (GTDB taxonomy): domain Bacteria; phylum Myxococcota_A; class UBA796; order UBA9615; family UBA9615; genus CAZQTQ01. The sequence continues at coordinate 40 of CAZQTQ010000403.1, read as the reverse complement.
TGTCCAGGCCGTCGCTGAAGGGATCGTTGGCGCCGGGGTA